>NZ_DS022299.1:300000-399007 GCF_000153825.1 Synechococcus sp. RS9916 | reverse complement strand
CCAGTCAATGCAGGGGAGCGGCTACATATCCAATCAGCGAGACAATGAATATGCCGTCGTTACGGCAGCAATGGACGTATCAATGCCGCCGCTGGTGATGTCACCTCAGAAACACCAGTGCTCAGATCATCACCACCGCCAATTCCTCTCCCACACTCGTCGCTCAATCCATCGGCGGTGGCGGTGGCTTCGCGCTACTAACTGGTAGCGGTACAGGCACAACACAACTCGGCAGCAGAAACAACTCAGGCACCTCCACTGCCGGCAACGTTGATCTCACCGTTAACTCTCTTCTCCAAACTCAGGGCGATTTCTCCACTGCTCTCACCGCTCAATCCATCGGTGGTGGTGGTGGTTACACCGGCAGTGCCTTTGGTGATGCCGTCTTTGGCGCACTCCAAGTCAGCGGCAACCTCAACGCAGGAAACGTCAAGGCCTCTCTCACCGGCAACGTCACCACAACCGGCAACAACTCATCCGCTCTGGTCATTCAATCCATCGCTGGTGGTGGTGGCTTTGGTGCTCAAGTCATCGGCAACGCCACTCTCGGCATGACCAGCTCGGCATCGGGCACCGCCAATGCAGGCTCCATCAACTTCAGAGGCTTCGGTGATCAGGTCGTCACCACCGGCAATGACGCCCCTGCAATCCTTCTCCAATCTGTCGGTGGTGGTGGCGGCTGGATTGGTGATGTCGGCGGCAATGCCAACCTCGGCGCTACACAAATTGGCTCCACCAACGCTGGCTCCATTGATGCTGCGATCAACTACACAGCCATCCAAACCACTGGCATCAATTCCACTGGCATCCTTACCCAGGCCATCGCCGGTGGTGGTGGCTTCACAGGACGCACAACCGGCAATGTCCTCACCCTTGGCTCCACCATTGCTGCCAACAGCACAAGCAATGCCGGTGACGTCAACCTCACCAACAACGCCACGATCAATACCTTCGGCCTCAGCACCGCTGCGCTCGTTGCTCAATCCATCGGTGGTGGTGGTGGTGCATCAGCCACCAGTGATGGAGACACCATCCGCTTGGGTGCCATCTCAACAGCAGCTGCCAACAGCAGCCTGCCCATCATTCAATCCGGCAATGTCTCTGTCACCAATACGCAAAACCTGAGCACAAACGCTCTCGGTTCTGTTGGTCTCCTCGCCCAATCCATCGCAGGTGGTGGTGGTTATGTCGCCCAATCAGGCAACAACAATGAATATGCCGTCGTTTACGGCAGCAATGGACGTATCAATGCCGCCGCTGGTGATGTCACCCTCAGAAACACCAGTGCTCAGATCATCACCACCGCCAATTCCTCTCCCACACTCGTCGCTCAATCCATCGGCGGTGGCGGTGGCTTCGCGCTACTAACTGGTAGCGGTACAGGCACAACACAACTCGGCAGCAGAAACAACTCAGGCACCTCCACTGCCGGCAACGTTGATCTCACCGTTAACTCTCTTCTCCAAACTCAGGGCGATTTCTCCACTGCTCTCACCGCTCAATCCATCGGTGGTGGTGGTGGTTACACCGGCAGTGCCTTTGGTGATGCCGTCTTTGGCGCACTCCAAGTCAGCGGCAACCTCAACGCAGGAAACGTCAAGGCCTCTCTCACCGGCAACGTCACCACAACCGGCAACAACTCATCCGCTCTGGTCATTCAATCCATCGCAGGTGGTGGTGGCTTTGGCGCTCAAGTCATTGGCAACGCCACTCTCGGCATGACCAGCTCGGCATCGGGCACCGCCAATGCAGGCTCCATCAACTTCAGAGGCTTCGGTGATCAGGTCGTCACCACCGGCAATGACGCCCCTGCAATCCTTCTCCAATCTGTCGGTGGTGGTGGCGGCTGGATTGGTGATGTCGGCGGCAATGCCAACCTCGGCGCTACACAAATTGGCTCCACCAACGCTGGCTCCATTGATGCTGCGATCAACTACACAGCCATCCAAACCACTGGCATCAATTCCACTGGCATCCTTACCCAGGCCATCGCCGGTGGTGGTGGCTTCACAGGACGCACAACCGGCAATGTCCTCACCCTTGGCTCCACCATTGCTGCCAACAGCACAAGCAATGCCGGTGACGTCAACCTCACCAACAACGCCACGATCAATACCTTCGGCCTCAACTCGGCTGCGCTCGTTGCTCAATCCATCGGTGGTGGTGGTGGTGCATCAGCCACCAGTGATGGAGACACCATCCGCTTGGGTGCCATCTCAACAGCAGCTGCCAACAGCAGCCTGCCCATCATTCAATCCGGCAATGTCTCCGTCAACAACACGCAGACCATCGCGACCAATGCAAGTGGCTCTGCAGGCATGGTTGTGCAATCCATCGCCGGCGGGGGTGGCTACATCTCAGAAACGGAAGGCGACGGTCAGTACGAAGTTGTCTTCGGTGCCGATGGAGAATTTATTGCCTCAGCAGGGTCAGTCGACGTAACCAACAACGGCGAAAGCCTCTCAACACAGGGTGAGAATTCTCCAGCAATGATTGTCCAATCCATTGGTGGAGGTGGCGGATTTGCGCTACTTAACGCATCGAGTGATGGAACAACAAGAATTGGTGACCGGAACAACAACTCAGGAAGTTCTAATTCTGGAAACGTCACTGTCAACAACAACTCTATTTTATTCACGAAAGGAAATAACTCAACTGCCCTAACCGTGCAAACCATCGGCGGTGGTGGTGGCGTCATTGCTTCTGCCGCCAGCAGCCTTGCGCTAGGAACGGGAAATCACAAAGGGGCAGCCTACGCAGGAGCAGTCGATGTCGTTAATACTGCTGCGGTCGCAACTGAGGGAGACTATTCCAACGCGATTCTGATCCAAAACATTGGTGCTGGCGGGGGTTTTGTCGCCGGAAGTGGTGGTGGCGCCACAAAATTAGGAGCAATCAATGGAATCAGCGAAACAGAAGGATCATCCGGTGACGTTTCTCTGATTTCCCGCGGCTCGAGCGTCTCAACGCAAGGAGAAGCGTCGAACGCAATCCTTGTGCAATCTGTCGGTGGCGGTGGTGGATTTGTCGGATCCTCCAAGGGTGGTGTAACCCTTGGTGGAACGTCACTGAAAAACATCAGCGCCGGAAATGTCACTGTTCGGAACTCAAGCACAATCAGCACATCAGGCAACGCTGCCGCTGGCCTCATTGCCCAATCCATCGGTGGTGGCGGTGGCATCGTCAGCACCACCAGCGATGAAAAGATCAACCTTGGTGGCAAAGAACTCATCAACGCAGTGTCAGGTGATATTTCACTGACCAACACAGGTGACATTGCAACGACTGGTATCACTTCTCCAGTCCTTATGATTCAGTCCATCGGCGGTGGAGGTGGATTCACCACCCTCGATGAAAGCGCTGTAGGCACAGGTGGGGAGAACACAATCAGACTAGGAGACAAAAATTCCATATCGTCCAAAGGTGGAAATATTACTGTCATCAACCGTGGAGATCTTGCATCGCTAGGACGCTCATCGAGCGCACTTGTCGTGCAATCCATTGGCGGAGGCGGAGGCAATATTCGCAGAATCAATATCAGTGATATTGACAGCAATATGATGCTTGGCTCAACAGACAACCAAAACGGCGCAAGCGGTGACATTGATATAGAAAGTATCGGTTCAACAATTGAGACAGCAGGCGATTACGCTCGCCCAATCTTGATTCAGAGCATTGGCGCAGGTGGCGGCTGGCTAGCCGGTAGCACGACAGCCAATGTGAGCACAACTTTGGGCGCGATTAATCCATCTGGGAAAGGAGACTCTGGAAACATCACTCTCAGAAACACAGCAGATATCACCAGTGAAGGACTCAGCGCAGGTGGCATCTTCGTTCAAACCATCGGCGGAGGTGGTGGTCTCATTGGCATGAAAACAGGCCAAATTCAAATGGGATTACGCGATGGCGTGGGGAGCGCAAATTCTGGTGAAGTGGATGTGATAAATACTGGAGACATTATTGCCAAAGGCAATGACTCGCCCGCACTGCTCCTTCAAAGCATTGCCGGGGGAGGAGGGCGAGCCGATCAATATTATGGAAATGTACACCTTGGCCTGTCTGGCAATACCGGAGTATTGACTGCACAGAGTGGAAATATCAGCCTAAGCAACACATCGGAAACTATTTCCACACAAGGGAATAGCTCTCCAGGCATTACCGTGCAAACCATTGCTGGTGGTGGTGGATTCCTTGGAGAGCAGCTCACACTCCCTGACACAAACAATGCTGATCTAGTTGGCAACCTTGGCGCTGGAGATTACAGCAAAGACGAGAGCGAAAGAATCCAAGAGGACGTTAAAGACGATTTTCTCAATAGCGGAAACATCAATATTTTAAATCGGGCAACGATCAGCACGCAGGGAAATATCTCACCTGGTCTTCTGGCTCAATCCGTTGGGGGCGGTGGCGGCTATGCAGGCGGCATGAACACGCCTGTTCTCAACATCGGCACAACAGGTGCAGTCTCCGCAAATTCTGGAAATGTGAATGTAGAAAATTTTGCCAACATTACCACTCGTGGCTATGGATCTGGAGCACTTCTTGTTCAGTCCATTGCTGGAGGAGGAGGGATTGTCAGCTCCGAATTCATTGAAGAAATGCAAATGGGGGCTGCCTATGTTGATAGCGCGACGAGCGGAAATGTTTCACTAACTAACACTGGGGACCTAGCAACGCAAGGCAAAGGCTCCATCGCAATCCTTGCTCAATCCATCGGCGGTGGCGGTGGCATCAACGCCTTCTCTAAAGTGGATACAGCGGTTAACGACGACAACGTTACTGGCTCATATCAACTTTACTTGTCTGGTTACAACGCTAAAAACTCTGGCGCGGGCAACATCACTGTCAAAAATACAGGTGATCGCGTTTCAACTGTCGGCGACGGTGCTCCTGCCATGCTCGCTCAGAGCGTCGGAGGTGGTGGAGGATGGGCCGCGCTTGAAAGTGCTTTCAATAGCGATTTGAGACTTGGAAGCGAAGGAGGCTCCGAAGGCTCGGGTGGAGATATAACGTTCACGAATACAGCTGATGTCGCAACCGAAGGAATCTATTCACAAGCTATTCGCGTCCAAAGCGTTGGTGGTGGTGGCGGTGCAGTGTCAGCCAGGGCCAATGAAGTTCGCATGGGCTCGCTCTCGATGAGTGGCGATAGCAGTGGAGGAGATATTGAATTTAAAAATAGTGGCAGTATTTATACGAAACGTGATGGTTCAACTGGCATCAGCATCATGAGCCAAGGAGGTGGTGGTGGAACGATCTTCGGCGTCTCCACTGCAATTGCAAGGTTTGGCACATTAGCCAGGAATTTGAGCATCAATGCCAAAGGCGGTAATATCAATGCTGAAAATACGGGTGAGTTTATTACCACCGAGGGAGAAGCAGCTAGCGCGTTAACCGCCGTCAGTGGTGGTGGTGGTGGTGGCTTCATTGCAGGAATTGGTGGAGATCTACTCAGTGGTTCCAATACCAATGGAGACACTTCGGCTGGAAACGTCACCCTGACCAACACAGCCAATCTGACCACAAAAGGAGACGGCTCAATCGGCCTGAATGCAGCAAGTCATGGTGGTGGTCAAGCAGTGACCGGACCAATCAGTTCAGGCGATCAACTGATCTCAATTGGAAATATTGGTGGGTCTGATGGCTCTGGTGGTGATGTGGTTGTCACCAACTCAGGCGTTATCCAAACGGAAGGTGCGGCTGCTCCTGCAATGCTTGTGCAATCCATTGGAGGTGGTGGAATTTATGCGCCTGTCGCATCAGACCCAGATTTCTTCTGGCTTGGCAACGCCAGCACCAATACCGACGGCAACAACTCCGGAAGCGTCACAATCACCACATCGGGCAACATTCTGACTCAAGGAATTGGTTCTCAGGCACTGATCGCCCAATCGATCGGTGGTGGCGGTGGCTTCCTGGGCGACGTTGCACCCAACCTCTCCGGAAACAGCGCAGCACTGCTTGGCAGTCAAGGGCCACAAGGCTTCAACAAAGCAATTACTGCTGCTGATTGGAACAAAGAATGGCGAGAAATTGTCAATAAAAATGAACAGACTAATGACGCTGATTATTTCCGCTACCTCGACAATCTTGATGATGTGGATGACCTCATCATTAAGAACAAGAACTTTGGAATCGGAGGGGGCGGCAATGGCGGCTCAATTGACCTGACGATCAACGCTGAGACCTATGCCACAACGAACAACAACGCCTCGGTTGTTCTCGCACAAAGCATTGGCGATGGCGGTGGTTGGCTGCTCCTTGATCAGGGCAACAACTATTCCTTCCTTGGCAGCATCCAATCCAATGGTGGCCGTGGTGGTGCCATCACCATCAACAGCGCAGCTGACCTCACCAGTCTTGGCATCAACTCACCAGCCCTTGTCGCACAGTCCATCGGTGGTGGTGGTGGTGCCACAGGCAACTCACGCAAATTCGCCCGCGTTGGCACCGTTAAAGGACGTGGTGACACCAGTGCTGCTGATGTCACCGTCAACCAGACGGGCGATATCACCACAACCGGGATTTATTCCAGCGGTCTGATCGCTCAGTCCATTGGTGGTGGTGGCGGCCTGGTTGGCATCGTCTCCGGTGCCGTGAGCATGGGCTCTGTGCAATCCGTGGCAACCCAGACTTCAACTGCCGGGAATGTGGCCGTCAACATGAGCGGCACGATCACAACCAGCGGCAACAACTCACCCGCTCTGGTTGCCCAATCCATTGGTGGTGGTGGTGGCTGGGTAGGCCAAGCCGATGGAGAAGTCGACATGGGCACCTACAGAACAGGTGCAAGCAACAACCAGGCCGGCAGCGTCAATGTCACCACCAATGGAGACATCGGCACAACAGGGCTTAACAGCACAGGTCTTCTTGCTCAATCCATCGGTGGTGGTGGTGGTTTTATTGGCATCAACACAGCTGACAACTACCGCTCAGTCCTTGGATCGACATTCTCATCCGGACTCGGTAATGCCTCGGATATAGATCTCGACGTCAATGGAGATATCCAGACCACTGGCAACAATTCAGCAGCACTGATCGCCCAATCCATTGCTGGTGGCGGCGGCTCTGGTGCTGTTGACTGGAGTGAAGCTAATGACATTGATGGAGAACCCGAAAATGCCATCATCCTTCTCGGAAGCGTGGATGGTGTTACTACTAATTCAGGCAACGTCAGCGTTAATAATCAATCCAACCTGACAACAACAGGACTCGCCTCCCCCGCTTTACTCATCCAAAGCATTGCCGGTGGTGGTGGTGCTCTCCAATCTCTGAATGATTCCTCCGCCGGACTTATTTACTTCGGTGGTGAATACACAGCATCCAACAACAACGCATCGGCATCGGCAGGATTCATCAACTTCACGTCTACTGGCGGTAGCACGATTGCGACGTCCGGTGAACGATCAGCCGCTGCAATCCTGCAATCACTTGGTGGCGGTGGTGGCTGGACCCTGGTTAACTCCAAATCCGATACACGACTCGGAATCGAGAGCAGCACAATCAATAGAACGAGCGAAGCCTCGACCTTTAATGCCACTGGTGGAGCGATTACCGCCAACGTCAACGGCACCCTCCAAACCACCGGCAACACCTCCCCTGGCTTTGTTGTCCAAACCATCGGTGGTGGTGGTGGTTTTGCCGGCAATGTCTCCGGCAACGCCACCCTCGGCGGCCGCAACCTCTCCGGAGCCAACGGCATCGCTGGCTCCAGCGATGCACTCATGCCCATCGCCTGTCGCTTTGGATCCTGTGAGGTCCAAACCGTCGATCAGGCCGTCCTCGTCGACATCCAAGGCGATCTCACCACCACCGGTTCCACCTCCCCGGTCATGCTCGTTCAAGCCATCGGTGGTGGTGGCGGACGCCTCGGCACCGTCACCGGGAACGCCACCCTCGGCATGTCCCTCAGCTCCGGTGACAACGACGGCGGTGCCATCCGCGTCGTCAGCAACGCCGGCGCGTCTCTCTCCTCCATCGGCAACGATTCCGCTGCTCTTGTCATCCAGTCCATTGGTGGTGGCGGCGGCACCGTCAACTCCATCGGCGGTAACGCCACCCTCGGCGGCACCGGCACTGGCACCCTCCGCGCCGGCGCCATCACCCTCAACGGGCCCTTTGCCGCTGCAACCCAAGGCATCAACTCCCCCGGTGTCGTCCTCCAGTCCATCGGTGGTGGTGGCGGCCTCGCCGCTGATGTCGATGGCGACCTCATCTCCTTTGGCACCTCCAGCACCGCTGACACCTCCGCCAGCGATGTCACCGCCATCAGCGCCAACTGGCAGATCAGTACCCAAGGTCTCAACTCCCCTGGCCTCATCCTTCAATCCATCGGTGGTGGTGGTGGTGTCGCTTACACCTCCTCCGCTTCCGTCAACCTCGGTGGTGCGGTCATCGGCAACACCAGCTCCGGTGACCTCAGCCTCACCTCCAAGTTCAACTCCCGCATCCAGACCACCGGCGTCTCCTCGCCCGCACTCATCGCCCAGACCATCGGTGGTGGTGGTGGCTACGTCGGTGGTGACGGCACCGGCATTGGTGAAACCGTCACCCTCGGCGGCACCGGTCAGCAGATCGGCAGCAGCGGCTCCATTGACCTCTTCTTCAGTGGCGGCAGCACCCTCATCACCACAGGCCTCCAGTCCCAGGGCGTCATCGCCCAATCCATCGCTGGTGGTGGTGGCTTCACGTCACAAAACGGCAAGACCATGCGCCTCGGCGTCAGCGGCGGCACGGGCAATGCCGGCAGCGTGCTCATCACCCACCAGGGCACCATCTCCACCTCTGGCAATTACTCCGAGGGCCTCATCGCCCAATCCATCAGCGGTGGCGGCGGCAACGCCGGCTCCAGCACCCTCGCCCTCGCCATGGGCGGCATCAATGCCTTTGGCGATGCCAGCGATGTCACCGTCGACAACACCGGCGGCACCATCGCCACCGCCGGTGACTACAGCGCCGGTGTTGTGGCCCAATCCGTCGGCGCAGGCGGTGGTCGCATCGGCAGCGCCAGCGGGCTGATCACCCTTGGTGGCGACAACGCCTCCGGTGATGCCGGCAACGTCACCATCAACAACACCGCTGGCACCATCGCCACAGCCGGTGACTACTCGCCTTCCTACCTCATGCAATCCGTCGGCGGCGGCGGCGGCATGGTCGGCCTCGGTGACTCCACCGCAAGCGGCACCGTCATCCTCGGCGGCGGCACCAATGGCACCGCCGGTTCCGGCGGCACTCTCACCCTCGTCGAAGGCGGCGGCATCCTCCAGGCCACAGGCCTCTTCTCTCCTGGCGTCATCCACCAGTCCATCGGTGGTGGTGGTGGTTGGATCGGCAGCGTCCCCGCTGGCACCGTTCAACTCGGCGGCCTCACCACTGGCAAATCCACGGGTGCTGATCTTGAGCTCACCCTTCCCTTTGCAGTCGCCACCTTCGGGGCCAACAGCCCAGGTGCGATCCTCCAGTCCATCGGCGGCGGCGGCGGCATCGTCGCTGATGTCGGCGGCGACGTCGTCATCGGCGGCACCCAACAGCTCGGCGTCAATGCCTCCGCTGGCGACCTCAACTACACCCAGCTCTCGCGCACCATCTCCACCGCCGGCAACGACAGCCCAGGCGTCGTCCTCCAGTCCATCGGTGGTGGTGGTGGCCTCCTCGGCGCTGTGGATGGCAGCGTCACCACCGGCAGCACCTCCGCAGAAGGCAGCGATGTCCGCGGCGGTGCCATCACCGCCACCAGCGCTGCTCCCATCTCCACCTCCGGCATCAGCTCCCCTGGTTTCACCATCCAATCCATCGGTGGCAGCGGCGCACTCATCGGCAGTGCTCCCACCTCCGTCACCGCAGGGGGCTCCGGCTTTGGGGACAGCCGCTCGGGGTCCATCAACTTCACCAACTCCGGTGCCATCTCCACCGCCGGCATCAACTCCTCCGGTGTGATCCTCCAGTCCATCGCCGGCGGCGGCCTCTACACCACCGCCGCTGGTGGCAACGCCATCCGCCTCGGTGGCTCGGTCATCGGCACCAATGACAGTGCCGCCATCTCCTTCTCCACCACTGCACCCATCGCCACCGCCAGCAGCAATTCCGCTGCCGTCGTCGCCCAGTCCATCGCCGGTGGTGGTGGTGCCGTCTTTGGCCTCGCGGATGCCTCCGCCACCACCCTCACCCTCGGCGGCAATGGCGCCACCGACAACCAGGCCAGCACCATCGATCTCGCCATCACAGGGGACCTCTCCACCTTTGGTGACTTCTCACCAGCGCTGATCGCCCAGTCCATCGGCGGCGGCGGTGGTTATGCGCCACTGCCCTCCAGCTCCGCCACCCTCGGCTCGACCTCCAGCCTCAACCTCGACGCCGGTGCCATCACCGTTGACCTCAACGCTGATATCACCACCACCGGCTTTGGCAGCGACGGTCTCCTCCTCCAGTCCATCGGCGCTGGCGGTGGTGTGGCTGGAGCCACCACCACCGCCCTCACCATGGGCGCGTCGGCTCTTGCCAATGGCGATGCCGCAGACATCACCATCAACACCACCGGCACCATCACCACCACCGGTGATCAATCCATCGGCATCTCCGCCCAATCCATCGGCGCCGGTGGTGGTCGCGCTGGCAGCGCAGCCGGATCGGTCACCCTCGGCGGCAATGGCGCCACCGGTAACGCCGGCAACGTCACCCTCAACCTTGCCGCCAATGGCGGCAACGGCTCCATCCTCACCAGCGGAACCCAATCTCCCGCCTTTGTCCTCCAATCCGTCGGCGGCGGCGGTGGTCTGGTCTTCCCCAGCACCGACACCAGCAGCGGTGATCTCCTCCTCGGTGGCGGGGACCTCGGCACCTCCGGCAGCGGCGGCACCGTCGCCTTCACCGCCGGCGGCAGCAGCTCCATCCTCACCACAGGCGCTGGCTCCAGCGGCCTCACCTATCAATCCATCGGTGGTGGTGGTGGCTACACCGGCAGCACCACCGCCAATGCCCAGCTCGGCGGTCTCTACCGCGCCACCTCCACAGGCGCTGCGCTCACCCTCGCCAGCCAAATTGATTCGGCCACCAACGGCATCGATGCCTCCGCTCTGCTGATCCAATCCATCGGCGGCGGCGGCGGTCGCGCCGGCGATATCGGTGGCACGGCCGTCCTCGGCGGCACCTCCACCAATGCCCTCCTCACTGCACCCGAGGCTCAGGCCGGCGCCCTCTCCATCACCCTCAACTCCAACCTCAGCAGCGCCGGTGATCGCAGTGCTGCGGCCATGCTCCAAACCATCGGTGGTGGTGGCGGCACCGCAGGTGCCATCGGCGGCGATGCCACCCTCGGCGGCCTCGGCAGCGGCAACCGCTCCGCTGGAAACCTCACCATCACCGCCGACAACCGCATCAGCTCCGCTGGCAGCTTCTCCCCCGCACTCCTCGCCCAGACCATCGGCGGCGGCGGCGGCAGCGTTGACACCGTCGGCGGCAACCTCACCCTTGGCCGCACAACGGCCCTCACCGAGCCCAACACCGGCAACACCTCCGCAGGTGCCCTCAGCCTCACCGTCAACTCCGCAGCCCAGATCCTCTCCACCGGTGACACCAGCCCAGCACTGATCGCCCAGACCATCGGCGGTGGTGGCGGCTACGCCGCATCCACCACTGGCACTGTTCAGCTCGGTGCTGGCGGCGCTGGCACCACCGCGGCCAATGCCGCTGCTGGCGCCATCTCCTGGAGCAACGCCGCTGGCGGCAGCACAGACACCGAAGTCGCAGAAGTCGGCATCGTCTCCACACCCACCGCCGGCATCGCCACATCAGGCAACCTCTCACCCGCTGTCGTCCTCCAGTCCATCGGTGGCGGTGGTGGCTACACCACCGGCGGCACCAGCGTCAGCTTCTCCTCCCCTGGCCACGCAGGCACCTCCACCAGCTCCGGTGACATTGAGGCCACCAACACAGGCATCATCTCCACCACCGGTGACAACAGCTTTGGTGTGCTCCTCCAAACCATCGGTGGCGGCGGCGGTGTTGCTGGCTCCTCCACAGGCGCCGTTTCCCTGAGCAACACCAACGCCAACTCCAGCTCCGGCAACATCACCTTCACCAACTCAGGCACCATCGCCACATCCGGCACCGGCTCCCACGCCGTGGTCGCCCAAACCATTGCCGGCAGTGGTGGTTTCGTCTTTGGCGGCGCCAGAAAGGAAAACGCCATCTCCTTGCTCGGCAACCCCACAGGCAGCTCCGGTGACATCACCGTCAACAACTCCGGCACCATCAGCGCCTCCGGTGACGGTGCAACAGCGCTCCTCTTCCAGAACGCAGCAGGCGGCGCCTACCTCTACCAAAACGCAGGCGGCTTTGTCTCCAACATCACCCAAGGCGCCACCGATGGCTTAGCTCCAGCCGGTGAAGTCGTCGTCAACAATACCGGCACCATCGTTGCCACAGGCCAAGGCGGCGTCGGCATCACCAAGAGCACCAGTGACCTCAGCGGCAACCTCCGCATTGAGAATGCAGAAGGTGCCGTCATTCAAGGCGGCGATGGTGGCTCCGCCATCAACCTCCCCACCGATGATGTCGAGCGCATCAACAACTACGGCACCATCATTGGCGGCACCGATGGCAGCAGTGATGCCATCACCGGCCCGGGCGGCCCTGATGAGATCCGCAACTACGGCACGATCTCCGGCGACATCATCATTCCAGGGATCACCAACAACATCTACAACGCGCCCGATGCACGCATGGAGTCCTACCTCGTGCATGCCAACGGCAACGTCACTGTCACCCAGCGCGGCATCGTCAACCCAGGCGGTGAATACCGCATCGGCAACATGAAGGTCATTGCCAACTACATCACCACAGACACCTCCCTCTATGAGGCTGATCTCGTCCTCCGCTCCGGCGAGACCGACAACCTCACCACCCACTACGAGGCCAACCTCGATGGCACCGTTGAGCTCCTCGCCAACCAGGTCGGTCAGGCCATGCCTGGCACCTTCATCTCAGACGGCATCATCAATGCCCAAGAAGGCATCACCATCGGTGATCTCAAGCTCATCGCTCCCAAATCAGCCGTTGCCTCCTTTGGCTTTGATCTGATCGAGAACCGCACCGATCTCGCCTTCAAGTACACCGTTGACTACGCCCCCAAGGGCCTTGATCCCAACTCCACCGCCGTCGGCAAGGCCGTCAACACCATCCAAGCTGCGGGCAGCACCTCGGACTTCAATTCCACGGCTGCGCTGATCTTTGCCCAGGAGACCACCAAAGAGCTCAACGCCCTCTACCGCCAGCTCTCTGGCGCCACCTCCGCCGCCTTCCCCCAAGTCGCCCTCGCCACCGGTCAGGCCTTCCAAGCTGAGGTCCAAGACACCCTCGATTCCGCCGTCCTCTCCCAGCTCCAGCGCTGCATCCTCAACGTCCAATCCCTCAAGCCCGGCGACACTTACACCGGTGATCCCGCTGATTGCGGCAAGTGGCGCACCTGGGTCAATGCCGGTGGCTCTGATGCCACCACACCGGGCAGCGGAACCTCAGACCAATCCGGTTACAGCACCAATGCCTTCAACACCTCCGTTGGCGCTGACACCCTCGTCGGTGACAACACCCTCATCGGTATCGCCGGCCGCTTTGACAACCTCTGGACCACCACCACAGAGCCCACCACATTCGGCAAAACCGAGGGCTGGAGCGGCATGCTCTATGCCAAGCAGCGCCTCACCCCAGCCACCTGGCTCTCAGGTTCCTTCTCCGCCGGTGGCTTCTCCACCGACATCACCCGTCAGGTCAACATCCCCGGTTACCCCTCCACCGAACAAGGCTCATCCAGCAGCACCGCCATCGGCGGCAGCCTCCGCCTCAGCCACCTCATCGCCACCGGCAACCAGGGCAGCCTCACACCCTCCCTTGGCCTCAGCTGGCTCCAGCTCAACCAAGCCCAATACTCCGAAACCACCACCTCCAACAACACCGCCTACATTCAGCCCGGCAACCCGCTGATCAAGACCCCCAACCCCGGCAAAGCCAGCTACGCCCTCACCTACGACGCCGCTACCTACAACTCCATCCCCCTCGAGATCGGTCTCTCCTACAAGCAACCCTTTAAGAGCAACGGTGACCTCACCCTCATCCCCCGCATCTCCCTCGGGTATGCCTGGGATCTCGGTGACACCAACCGCTCGCTCACCGCGCGCTTTAACTCCGCTCCCAAAGGGTCCTTCACGGTCGACGGCACACCAGCGCCGTCCTCCTGGTTCAACCTCGGTCTCGGCCTTGATGTTGCTTTCAATGATCGCTTCTCCGTCTACATCAACGGTCTCGGTCAGCTCTCACCTTCCAGCACCCAATCCATCAACTACGGCGGCGGCTTTAGGTGGTCGTTCTGATCCACTAATCAACAACAACAACCGCTCAACCAACCACGGGGCTGGCATGAAAATTCCAGCTCTCGCCATCCTCAAGCCATAACTCCCACGCCATGCGGCTGCCATCCCTCAGCCGCAACTGACCACCAAATCCTGCGGGGGATGGTTGGTAGAGATCGGTCATCTCCACAACGGGGTTTCCCTCACGGGTGAACAGCTCGCTCACCCGCTGGCCCAAGCGCTCGGAAAGATCGGCCTTGAGATCCTCAGGCGTCATCAGGCCGCATCGAGAAAATCGATCACCAAATCACCTAGGTCATCACGGCTGATTTCAAAGCCAAAGCCCTGCACGCTGCCGCTCCAGAAGCCCTCGTCGGGATCTGCTTCCGCGCCGGAGGACTGATCCACCTTGTGATCGAACAAGGTCGCGAAGCAATGGGCAGCCACCTGAGCCGCTTGATCGGCATCCATCTCATCCAGCTCATGGGCGGCCACTGCGCACCCCTCAAGCAATTCGGCATCGATCACATTGCCCGCCCCAACGTCAGCCACAAGGGCCTGCAGCGCGGCATGGTCTTTGCTGTCGGTCATGGCGTCGATCTCCAACTGGATCCGGGCGTCCAGCTCCATACCTTCGCACTAGGCAGCACCGGGAAGCACTTGGGCCAGCACCGTGGTCAGTGCCGTGTCGACGGAAAAAGTACGCACACCTAAGTGCACCCGCTTGGCCAAAGCCTTTTGCGCCAAGGCAATCTCAAAGGGAACGAATCCCCCTTCCGGCCCGATCATCACCACCGCCCGATTGATTGGTTGAGCCGCCAGGGCCATTGGGGCATCCATATCAGCGATCCAACAGGACCTCCCCGCACACAGATCCACGAGTTGATCCTCCACAAAGGGGCGGAAGCGTTTGTGCAGATGGACCCTGGGCGCCACCGTGTCGCTGGAGCGCTCCATCCCCGCCATCAGCGCGTCATCAACCTTGGCAGCACTCAGCAGCGGAGTCTGCCAATAACTCTTCTCCACGCGAGCACTGTTGATCAGGTGCAAGTTCTCCACGCCAAACTCCGCCACGGTGCGCAAGATGCGACGCAGCATCTTCGGCCTGGGCAAAGCCAAGACAATGTCGAAGTGATGGCGCGGGGGGGGATCAGCCTCGAGTTGCACCGACAGGGTCACATGCCCTTGGTCAATGGCTTCAAGGCGCCCAACACCCACCTTGCCGCCCAGCTGTCCCACCCTCACGGCATCACCCACACTCGCCCCCAGGTGACGAAGGATGTGATCGGCACGATGATCGGTGAGGGTCACCACGTTGTCCGACAACCAGGCGTCACCCTCCCGCAGCAGCACCAGGTTCATGCGAGCGCAAGTCTTTGCGACTCCAACGCTGCCATGACCCACCACCTCACCAGCACTGATGAACAGCTTGCGTCAGCGGATCCGGCAACAGATGCGGCCCCTTCGGATCCATCAACTGCGCTGGAAACGTCGTTGGCAGGATTGGCATCAAGGGGTGGTCTTTGCGCACCAACAGAGCACTGACCCCCTGCCGATGGGATTGGTGCGTCACCAATCGCTGCTGTTGCGCCGGCTGGGGGACACCGATCCCCAGCTCCAGCACAACAAGGTGGTCAACCTGCAACTGGCCACCCCCCACCTGCATGGCCTGCTGATTCCTCCTGGTGCCACCCTCTCGATCTGGCGACGGATCGGTCGCACATCAGCCCGCAAGGGCTACCTCCCAGGAGTGCAGCTCTCCCAAGGCAAGGTGACGGTGGGAGTTGGCGGTGGTCTGTGCCAACTAGCGAATTTGATCCATTGGATGGGGCTGCACAGTCCCCTCCAACTGACGGAGCGGCACCATCACAGCTTCGATCCCTTCCCCGATGAAGGCCGGGTGTTGCCCTTCGGCAGTGGTGCCAGCCTCTTTTACAACTACGTGGATCTGCGGTTTCGTAACCCCACTAATCAGACCCTGCAACTGATGGTGTGGCTCAACGACACCCATCTCTGCGGAGAACTGCGGGCGGAATCCATCCCCCCCTTCAGCTACCAAGTGATCGAGAAGGACCATCATTTCGAGCAGGACGGAGAGGTCCACTACCGCTGCAACAGCCTCTGGCAGCGCCAAGTGGATCGAAACAGCGGCGAAACCATCGATGAGCGACTGCTGATGCGCAACAGGTCGCGCGTCATGTATCCAATCAACGACTAACTGCTTCAGGTGCTGGACGCCTCATCGGAGACCAATGCTGCACCAAGACCGCCAGCACGATCAGGGCCGCAGCCCCGATGGCCATCGGGCTTAAGGGCTCCGCCAGCAGCCCATGGGCCACCACCAGAGACACCACCAGGGTGAGCGTCGCCCACACCGTGACCGTCACCACACCAAGACAGGCATAAGCCTGCATCAAGCTCCACTGACTTCCAAGGGTGACAAGACACGCATACCCACCGATGACCCCCAACACCCACCAGCGGCTTAACGCGATGAAGTGACTGGGGCCGAACAGCACGATGGCGATCACCGCGAAGGCCAGTGCTGCCATCAGGCTGCTCACACCAATGCTGAGGCCAACGCCAATCGACTTCTGGCTGAGCAGCCGTGCATTCACCCCACTCCAGGCAAAGGCAGCAATCCCCACACACGCCCAGGCCACCCCGCGGCCATCCAGGGCCATGCCCGGGCTGTCTGCCATTGCCCCAGCTCGCGCAGACAGCAGCAAACCGAGCGTGATCAAACCACAGCTGAGCGGGAACAACCGAGGCAAGGATTCCTTCAGCACAAACCGGGCGACCAAGGCTGTGCAGGGCACGGTGAGACTGAACAGCAACGTTTGCTGCACAACGCTGAGCTGTTCAAGGGCCAAGTAGTAGGCCATGGGCGCCAGGAAGAAGCCGGTGAAGGAGTGGGTCACCAACAGGCGCCGGTCCGTCGGGTTCAGAGACGGCAAGCGGCGCATCGTGCCGCGGCGATCCCAGAACAAGATCACCAAACCGGTGACCAAGCTGGAGAAGAAGAACACGTTGCAGAAACTGATGGGTTGCCCAGCACCGGCAGCCGCGGACCCCTGAATCTGCAGCCATTTGAGCAAAGAGCTGTCACTGCCCCTCAGCAGGATGAACAGTGCCAGAACCCCCATCCCACGGCCCATCGCTCAAGAGCACGAAACAACCGTCTTCACTTTGATCATCGCGAGCGCCGTTGCCATCCATCACGGTGCATGGTCGCGATGGTCGACCCCTGAGAAGAGACCGAGACTGAGGCGAGAACGGGGAGAGTGAACATGACCACGATCGACTGCCGCTACACAGGCGATCTGCACTGCGAAGCGACCCACGGCCCCTCGGGCAGTCAGTTGCACACCGATGCCCCCTCAGACCACGACGGTTTGGGTGAAAGCTTCTCCCCCACTGATTTGCTGGCGACATCGCTGGGCACTTGCGTGCTCACGGTGATGGGCATCACCGCAAAGCGCAGGCAATGGGACGTGCGCGGTGCCACGGCCCGGGTTGAGAAACGCATGACCCAATCGGGCCCCCGAAAAATCGAGAAGCTTCGCCTGCATGTTCACCTGCCCGAGCACTGCACAGCAGAGCAACGCCGCCTGCTGATGCGCATGGCAAACGAGTGCCCGGTAAAACGCAACCTGGAACAGGCACTGACGATTGAACTGATCTGGGCCTGATGATGATCAGCGCTTCTAAAGCGGCCTGATCAAACGGCGTTGCTGTCATCCCTCAATCGACAACAAAAAGCGGCCTGACCCAACAGGCCAGACCGCTTAAAAAATGCCAAGGGAAGAGATCAGCCCCAACCGTTGCTGGCCTGCTCTTCGACGTAGGCCGCCACATCCGAAATCTGGTTCTCCGTGAGCGTGCCGATGAAGGCAGGCATCTCATTGAGGCCATAGGTCACCTGGGCCACGATGGCGCTCTCATGGCCATTGTTGTATTGGGCGAGATAGGCCTTGAGATCGTCTTGCTGGAGGGTGTGCTCACCATTCACCACATTGCCGCCACCGGCATGACAAGCAGCGCAATTGGCGGAAAAAACCTTGGCACCGTTGACAGCATCACCAGCGAATGCAGAAACAGGTGCCGAGATCAGCAGGATCAGAGCAGCGACAACAGAGAACAGGGCACGCATCGGGACAGGCGAAGCACTTCAGACATTCTCAGAGGCCTGCGATCCCGAGTCAGGCCCCTCGCTGCAGTTCGTCACACCGTGCCAAGCAGACGCAACCCGCAAGAGCAGAACCACAGGCTGGTGTTACTTGCCATGCTGCCCGCCTTGATCGTGGGAGGCACAGGGCATCCACTGTTCACCCATCTGGTGAGCCCCTTCACAGCCGAACTGGGGTGCAGCAGCTTCCGCTTCTTCGCGGGTGGGATACATCGCCCTCACTCCACGAGGAGATGAGTGGGAGTGCGTCGCAGGATCGGCAGACAGGATCACACCGGTGTGGTCATCACCCGGCACATGGTGGGCCTGAACACTGACGCCAAACCCTGCAACAGAAGCCACAACGCCTAGAACGCCAAGCCGTGCGGCGGAGACAACCGTCGGGAACACAGACATCAATCGATCCACGTCGTAGGGAACAAGCTCGGCGGGCGTTCTGACTACCAAAACCGGGAACGGCTTGGTTCACAGCTGCGGGACAGTGGCGGATTTTCACCGCGCTTTCCCCGTTACCTCCCCAGGGTGGTCTCCTGAGGAACCGACTAACACGTTCTACTGCAGACACCCCAGTCAGGGGTTCAGCGCGCCAAAAACGAATGGCGGCGCAAGATGCCGTGATTAGGCGCAAACAGAAAAGCCAGAACAAACAAACCGGTCTGCACCAAGACGATGCAGCCCGCCGGAGACCGATCGGTCCAGTAGCTCACCAGCACACCAACCACGCTGGAGATCACGCTGCTGGCAACCGCCAACAGCGTCATGCGATCAAAGCGATCGGTGAGCAGATAAGCGGTGGCTCCCGGAGTCACCAACATCGCAACCACAAGAATGATGCCCACGGTCTGCAAGCCGGCAACCGCAGCCAGCGAGAGGATCGAGAGCAAGAGATAATGCAGAAAACCAGTGTTGATCCCAATCGAGCGGGCGTGGGTGGGATCAAAGCAAAACATCAGCAAATCGCGCCGGAACAGAACCAGCACGCTCATCACCACAGCAGAGATCACCAGTGTTTGCTGGATGTCGCTGCCCGAAATGCCGAGCACATTGCCGAACAGGATGTGAAAGAGGTCGATGTTGCTGCGCACATTCGACACCAGCACCAACCCGAGAGCGAAAAAGCCTGTGAAGACAAGGCCAATCACCGTGTCTTCCTTGATGCGCGATTTCTGCTGCACAAACCCGATCGTCGCGACCGAGCCCACGCCAAACACAAACGCCCCCAGAGAAAAAGGGAGACCGAGGGCGTAAGCGAGCACCACACCTGGCAACACCGCATGGGAGACGGCATCGCCCATCAGCGCCCAACCCTTGAGCGTCATGTAGCAAGAGAGCAGGCCGCAAACTGAGCCCACCAACGCACTAATCAGCAGAGCCCGCACCATGAATTCGTGGCGCAGTGGTTCCAGCACCCAGTCGATCAGCACCTATGGCTCCGTGGCACCTGGGCAGTCTCTCAGGCCTGCGACGCCGATGCGCGACCGCTTCAAAACGAACACGTCCAGCCTCTTGGAGGCTCAGCTCAGCGGTGATGCACACCACCGATGAGGAGATCGCGCAAAGACCAGGCCTAAAACTCTTCCTGGGCGTGCTGTTCATCACTGAGTAATCGGTTCGACGTGCGCAAGCGGTGCCCCATCAGGCTGATCAGATTGAGCGCAAACTGGTGCGACTGCCGGGACCAGGCCATCAGTTCATCGCGAGGCACCTCACACACCACACTGTCGGCCGCAGCACTGACGTTGGCCGTAGCGGGGATGCCACACAGAGTCGAGACCTCTCCCACGCAATCGCCAGGGGACACCGACCCCAGGTCATAAGCGGGTGAGGTGTCGAGATGCACCATCAACTCCCCATCCAGCAACAGGAACGCCTGCTCTGCAAGCCGATCCCGCTGGATCAATCGTTCACCTGCCTGCACCCCACGCTGGGGGCGATGCACCATCCAGCTCACCACCAGCTCTTCATCCACGTCTTCAAACAGCGGGATCTGCGGGAAGTGTTGGAAGTCAACCAACAAGGTGCCTTCGCATGTTCGGTCCATGGCAGACAGGCGCTCCCAAAGGGAAGACCCCCGTTTTAACCATGAATCACCCCAGGGGCCGGTCGTCCCGATCAGCGGAACTGTTGCCCGTCAACAAATCAGGACGCACCCCCCCGAAGGTGAGAGACAGGTTCTCGGGGGTGAAGACCTCAGAGGTTTCGCCGTACGCCAACACTGTTTTGTTGATGAGCACCACCAGGTCACAAAACTCGCGCACATGGCTGAGATCGTGGGTGGAAATCAGGATGGTGCGCCCTTCATCACGGAACTGCAGGAACAGATCCGCCATCAGCTTTTCCGTGCGCACATCCACGCCGTTGAACGGTTCGTCCAACAACAACACCGAAGCCCCCTGGGCAATGGCGCGCGCCAGAAACGCACGCTTGCGCTGACCACCCGAGAGAGCACCAATCGGACGATCACGCAGCTCAAGCAGATCGACCTGAGACAACGCTTCGCGCACAGCCACCCGATCAACTTGGCCAGGAATGCGCAGCAGATTCATCGCCCCGTAACGACCCATCATCACCACGTCCCAGACCGACACAGGGAAGTTGTTATCGATGCCCTCGCTCTGGGGCACGTAGGCCACCGCCTGCTCCCGCTGAGCCTCTGAGACCGTCAAACCATTGATGCGGATGCGACCTCGGGATGGACGCACAAACCCAGTGAGGGCTTTGAACAACGTCGATTTGCCTGCCCCATTCATGCCCACCAAGCCGCAGATGCGGCCTGCAGGAAGCGTGAGGGAGGCATCGTGCAGAGCAACGGTGCCGTTGTAATTCACACAGACACGGTCGGCCTCGATTCGCATCGTCATCGCTGCTGACCCTGCGTTTTCAGACCCTGCAGGAGGAGTCTCACACTGTGGCGCTGCAAATCGAGCGAAAGAGGGGCTGGTCCGTTGGGTTTTGAAAGAGAGTCGGCAGTGAAAGTGCCACCAAAACGAACACCTGCAACTTCAGCCACCTGACGCTGAACCCCTTAATCGATTCAACCTAAACGACTGAAACCGCGCAGCCACGGCAAAGCGGCACTGAAAAGAAACGACCTTGCGTCAATCACGTTTCACCAGATCGTCTTTGACGCGCCATCGGCCACGAACCGTGACCACGAAACCCTTCATTGCGCTGGCAGAGGAGCAAACCCAGGGGAAGCGCCGCGGATCAAAAGCAACACATCGGCCACAGCGGCCGACGCACCAATCACAAAAGCGTCCACCCACAAATGGCACAGTGACAGTTGTATGGCGATGGTGTTGATGTGAGGAGAAAGGTTTCAAATTCGGAGTCGAAACAAGGTCAGACGCCCGAACCTGAAACCCGCTCAAAACTCCGCCTTTGGCGGAGTTTTTTTATGGCTCATAGGTGTTCGACTTGACGTGCACGCCGCCTTCGAGGTCCACGGGACGCGATGCACTTGAAGATCTCGAACGAAATGAAGCCTGATTCCATTACCCCGGGCTGACGTCTTCCCTTGCCATCCGGTTGCGCTGACGGCGACACCGCTCAGAGCAGTAGCGCACGTCCTCCCACACGTCCTTCCACTTTTTGCGCCATTGGAATGGACGGCCACACACCGGGCAGACTTTGGTGGGGCGGTCACGCGGACGAGACGACATGCAGAACAGCGATTAATGGAGAAACGAGCGATTCAGGACCTGGTCAAGCAATGCGCAGGGGGCCTGTTTGACCTGGCCTGCGCAGTCAGTGGTCATGCTGAGTGGGATCTCAATCTGCCTATTGGTGTGATTGATGCGCGTTATGGGAAGCCGCGGCTCACCGTGACCGCTGTCGGCACGATCAACTCGGTGCTGAAGGCATCGGCAGTGATCGGCACGCCGTTGATGCGGCGCTTTTTTGATCGATTCAGCACGGTGGGATTGGAACAAGCCCGTGAAGAATTCAGCACTGGAGATGATGCCGAAGCCTTTGGGGAAATCTGGGAGACCTACCTGGAGGAGCGACGCAGCGGGGGACAAGCGATGTGGAGCGTCGAGGATGCCACTGCGTTCGTGATGCACAGCCGAATCAGCCATCGCGATCGCGAGGTGGCTTGCGTGGCGATCCTGCCTGGAGACCCCCATGCGATCTGCACATTCAGCGTGCCGATTCAATTCCTCACCTCAACCATGAGCAGCGATTCCAACGAACCCAGCCCGTAGATCGCCCCTCCACTGACGCCCCCAGAAGGGCCTTCAAAACAGCGACCCCTGCACCACATCGGACCGCCCCGGGCGGGGAGCGGGCCCTTCATGGATCCAGTCGGCCGGAGACCAAGGCGAGAACAACGCTTCCAGAGCCTGCAGCTCGGCCCCATGAACAGGGGCAAGCCAAGCCTGTTCGAGCCCCTCAGGAATCAAGACGGGCATGCGCGGATGCCAGGGCTCCACGAGGGCGTTGGGAGAGGTGGTCAGCACTGTGCAGGTGTCCACCTCGCTGCCATCGGCACCCAGCCAACGCTCCCACAACCCGGCCAGCCAGAACACCCCCCCGTGGGATGGCCGAAAACAATGCCGCTTTTCAAAAAATGCCGTTGCGGGAATCAAACAACGGCGATGGCGCCATGCGCCTCGAAAACTGGTCTTCTGCGGAACGGTTTCAGAGCGGGCATTAATGGGCCGAGGACCCTGCGTTGGATCTTTCACCCAGGAGGGGAGCAACCCCCAGAGCAGCAGAGCCGCGCGCTGGACACCTTCGTCGCGCACCAAAGCCAGCACAGGCTCAGATGGTGAGACAAGAGCCCGAGGACTGTAGTGGCGCCTGTGATCAGCAGGGAGGACATCCAACAAAGGCAGTGGCAACTGATCAACTGAGCACTGAAGTGAAAAACGCCCACACATCTCGCCACAGCTCCGCTTCTCCCGAGGATCGCGCACCCAATCCACACAACACAGACAACGCGACAACCCAACCAAAGTCCATTTTGGTAGCAAAAACTACAGAAATGGGTATAGTGAGAGCACGTTGGGCCCCATTCCGTGGGCTGCAGATCGATCCACGCCAAGCAACGGGGACGTGGACACTGTGGAGTTCAACCATGAACAGCCTCGAAATCACCCGCACCCAAATGCGCAAGCAGGCCGCCTTGCAGGATGCTCAGCGCCTGATGGCCAAGGCCTATCGCGGCGTGGAATACATCGATGCCCATCACACTGCCCTGAAACCACAAAAGCGGACCGAACTCGTTTACCGGGGCATCCGCTACAGCATCTGATTCGAGGGCGACAGCAACAAACCCCAAAGCCCCCTGATCCAGGGGGCTTTTCAGCATCAACTGTCAGTCCGCCACCGCCGTTCCACCTGAACGAACAACAACCATGCCAATGAAGCGCTGACTCCACCCGCCCAGTCGGAACGCAAAAGGTCTACAAGAGCAATGGTGCTTGCGGCAATCCGCAATGCTGCGAGAACGAACCGCAGCAAAGGCTCTTTCCGCGTCCCTCCCGATGCGAGTGCTGAGGAATCGGAGTCAGACTGACTCAATGGTCAGACACGACACATTGACGTTGGATCTCCAGTTCCAGCAGATCTTCGGAAAGAATCAATAAGGCCATTGCCATCAAGCACAAACTGCCACCTAAGTCAGCGTCGCCGTTGAGCTGGAGAGTTCGCGCCGCCTGAAGATGCTGAGCCCAGGAGAGTCGCATTCACCAAGCAGCAGCACCAAACCAATCTGCACAAACCGCTCGCGACACGCGACAGAGATCACAACTTGAAACACTGACACAGGCGCCAAGCGGTAGAGATCGCTACAACCCCCAGCGTTCACACCGATACCTTCTAGCCATCGTCTGGAGGCAACCATGTCGTCAGGAATTGAACTGAGCACGGAACAGCACTTTCATCTCGAGCAGTTCAACCGAGCCCTCGATGCCACCAGTGATCCCGCCCAGCTCAGACATCTGGCCAAACAACTTCTGCAGGCTTGGCAGACCCAGAAAGCAGCGACCAATTGGGTGATTTACCAACAGGGCCTCAGCCCCAGCCAGACAGAAGAAGCCATGCGCTCCCTGCCCAATCCATCGCCCTAACCAGCCCGAAGCTGCTTGCCGGGGAGCCGCCGATGCACTTCCATCTCACGAACCAGCTCACCTGCTGACCAAAGGCCACGAACGTTCTCGCAATGCTTTGCCGAATCGCAAACGCGATAAAGCCCATCACCGAGCGCCTCAATCGAGGAACCCAGAGGGGTTGAAGCCACAGGTTGAACTGACATGGGTCTCATGAGTCCAAGTCCGTTCTATCAGACCGCGCTCGGCTGCAGCGGCTGCCATCGATGAGGGATTCAGCCAGTAGGGGCTCATCAACGATTCCAACGGTGGTGAAAAGAAAAACAAGACGATCAAAAAGCTCTGGCTAGCTTGTTAATCCGCAGTGATCGTCCTATGCATCTGCTCAAATTCAGCTCAGAAGACTGCGGCACCTGCCACCGCATGAGCCATTACGACAGCAACGTTGCGAAGGAACTGAGCTGCGAATTTGTGTCGGTGATGCTGCAAGACACAGAGACGTATCGCAAATACAGAAAGGTGTTGTTGGCCCAGTACCCCAGCAAAGAAGGGATGGGATGGCCCACGTATCTCTTGGTCACCAACCCTGAATCAGACTTCACCATTCACGGTGAGCTGAAGGGAGGCATGCCGAAAGGGGATTTCCGCACCAAACTTCAAGCGCTATTGGATGGCGTGGCCAGCTCTTAAGCATCATCATCTCGATCGGTCTGCTGAGATTCCAACTGACGGCGCACCATCACCTGCGTCCCCCAGAGCAAGGTCATCAAGGCCACAGCAGCCAACACAAGTTGCATGGTTCAGGATCGGCAGGTCAAAGAACAGATTGCTTGAGAGGCCCTCTCGTAGAGGCATGTTTGCAATCCAAGCGCAAGACGTCTGCGGGAGCCTCCCATTCAGAGGCTCTCAATCAACCTTAAAGAACAGACGCGACTCGATATCGAGGTCATCGTTCTCGTCAAAATTTTCGCCTTCGACTAACTCAATCGCAAAATCCTTGTCATCAAGTTCGTGCACAATCTTCTGCCCCTCCAGGAGATTATGAACGATCAGAATGCGCTTCATCAGGTCAGCTCGCAGCTCAGGAAGCCTATGCCGACCAAAGCGACTGCATCGATCCAAGACACGCGGCCCTCAACGCTGGCAACTGGAGGCCCAGCCGGCCACGAGATCCCACTGGCGTGACTGGGCCTTCCAAGGAAGCGGTACAAGGGCCAAATGAAAACCCTGATCAGACCAGTCTTGGTCGAGGACAAACCAAGAGGCCGCTCAAGTTGCACATTGAAGCGCCCACCTCAAGGCATCTCTGAAACGGATGGCATGAAGGCACCGGGATCCTCCACATCAACCACCTGCTGTTCAAGCGGGAGTAGGTCCTCATCATCAGTGGCCCGGGTGCGAACCGGTGCACTGAAACCCCGTGCCCTTGGATTGGACACCTCAAACGGCCCTGGCGTTCCAGCAGGAACCGCCAAACGCAGAGCAAAGGGGTGCGAGCCGGGCTCCACATCCCCGATCGAGCCCACGCGGGTGCGGTTCTGCAAGACCGGTTCGCCACTGGCATCCAGGATCCGGGCATAGACATCCGTATCGAAAACAGGCTTACGACCGGGGTTATTCACCGCTCCGCTCAGCACGTAACAACTGGCTCCGGCAGTGCGGGTAACACCTGCTCGCCGAGGGTCGCCACTGGGGCCAGGCTGCGCTCCCGGGTCCGCTTGGTCACAGACCGCGAGGCTTACATCGCTCAGCTGAAGACCGGCGGCCCAGGCAGGCGCAACTGGCCCCGACAGCACCACCACCATCGCGACGCAAATCAGGCTGAATACCACCCGCAGACTTCGCACGATCAGCACTTGCTTCAGACGCGCATTCTGCAGGCTCTTCCGCCTTCAACCGTCACCGCACAACAACTGATCCGCAGCCAATTGATCAGCGGCCATGCGCAGCTCGCGCTGCTCTTCCTCAAACGCCAGCTGAAGATCCACACGGGTGATGCGGTAGCCAAGGCGACGTGCAGCCAGCACAAACTCGTGCTGCGAACGGCAACACTTCATGGCCCGGCGGATCACGCCATCGGATTCCACATCACTCACCAAGCGCTCGAGCTCCTGCCAGCTCATCGATCTGCATGTCTTGCGCACCCACCATGCCCCGCCGATTCAGCCGGCGCCAGACCCCTTCAAAACAGAATTGACAGGAGCCAGATCAGCAGCCAAACCGACAGCCCAAGACCAGCCAGCACCGCGAGGATCACACCGACCCCAGCGGCAAGGAACAAACGCGAGCTGGTGTTGGGAAACAGCAGGTACAGCGTCAAAGCCAGGGCTAAGGGCCACAACGGAGGAAGCACCACGCACACCGCCGTCAGCACGATGAGTCGGGTTCGCAGCGACTTCCGCTTTTGCGCTTCAGCCAATCGCAGGGATTCCTGCTCGTCTTCAGCTGCCAGCTCGTCATCAGTCAGCCAGCGACCCAGCTCCTGCGCTCTCGCAAATTGCTGCTCGATCGATTGTCGACTTGTGGGGCCATCCATGGGTCACCTCTAACAGCAATCACATCCATGCAGCGTCAACCCAGCTCAAGGCAAGCCAACCCATACACATCCTCAAGACCTTGGGTTGGCATCAACCCTCGATACATCCGAAGGGTGCGAGTCACGGGATCAAAGCCAAGGCCTTGCAACAACGGAGACGCCTCGGCATTGCCACCAGGCGAATCGATGAGCACCACTCCGGGGTGATCGCAAAGCAGGCTGCGGATTAGCAACTCCGCCAAAGCGGGGGTATCCGCCAACAGTGGTCCAATCCTCCACCCTTCACCTCTTTGGAGAAGGCATGGGCGAATGCGCGCAAATCCATGGCAAGCCTGCTGCTGATCAAGCAGAGCCAACACCGTGCCAGCAGGGTGGTGCAACCAATCCGAGAGGAAATGGGGACGCGGGCTGAGCTCCCGTTGCGCGTCGTAGACCTGCAGCGCCGTTTCAGGAATGGCATCGCCACGCAGCAGCTGCAGATCTGCAGGCAAACCAGAGTGACTTTGGCCCCGGTCTTGCTCAGTGCCGCTGCACTGCCAACGGATGGTGGGTGACGCCTGTTGAAAACCCCAGGCGGCGTAGTCGTTGATTCGCGCTTCGGCTGCTTCGAGGCCAACACAGGCCACATCTTGAAGGTGATCGAGGGCGCACTGCCAAAGCTCCCGGCCATACCCGTGGCCACGGTGCTCGGGGCGGACTAAGTAGAGACCGATAAAGCCGTAGGCGAGGTTGTAACGCACGCCGGCGATACAACCAATCGGCTCACCAGCCAAGCAGCCAACCCAAATGCCCTGGCGATCGGTTTGGCGGTAGATGCCCACATCCCCTTTCCCGGGGGCGAATCCCTCTTGACGGGCCCACTCGGTGATCAGGGGCACATCGCTGCGCATCACCGTGCGGATCTTGAGAAACGAGGCCATCCCTTCAGATTGCAAGCGCAACGCTGAAGGGACAACCCTTTATGGCTCTGCGCGAAAGATGCGCTCCAACTGGGCGCGGAAGTCGCTGCTGCTCAACGGTGCCGCCAAACGGTTCCGTCGTTGACGTCGTAGCAACGAACCGATCCACCACACCTGGAGAGCGGCGAACAGACCAGCGGTGATTGCCAAACTGATCCAAGGGGAGTTCAAGGTCAAAAGCGCCATCCGTCAGCCCGATCATTCAGGATGGCTGCTTCCGAGCTCACACCGTGAAAAACGTCAGCCTGGTGGAGATCCTGCTCCGCAATATCGCCAAGGTGGCAGCTGGATCCGGCATTGCAGCACTGCTGCTGTGGCTCACGTACGTGCTGCTCGACGTGCAGCACATGAACTCGGGATTCACGCTTCCTCAGACCTCTTACTACTGAGGAAAACACTGCTGCCGGTACGACTCTCGGAGTCACAGCAGACAGAGTGGGACGTTGAGCCTGATGCGGAAGGAGGCAGATCCTGAAACACAGGCCAGTGTCATTGGCTTTCGCTGGTGCCGATCAGATCTCAGATCCCAAAACCCACAAGTCTGCTAGAAACGAGGTTTTTCAATTATTTATAAGGCGATTCAACTGGGCAAAAACCATAAATTCGAATTATCCAGGGTTAACTGATTGATGCACGGGATGTCCATAGAGGTCACTGAGACGCTGACGAACCGCATCCTTGTCTTCCTCACTTGACTTGCTCGCATCAACAGGTAGATCTGTGTGCTTCTGCTTTTCAAGCAGAGCATGATTTGGACTAGCGGATACTTCCATCTTGACCGCAGCAGGCGGCTTGATGCCTCCTGTCATGCCTTTGAGCTGATCCAGGTCCAGCGGCTGATCAGAAGACTCTTTCGGGCTAGAAGGCGATTCCATCACTGCAAAGACTTCTTGATTGCAACGCTACCAGGCCTGACAAGAACAAGCTCAATCACATTCAGCCATGCAGACACCCCGGCCCCTGCATGACTGCTATCTGTTCAGTGCACGCTGGGGGATTCCATGCAGCTCACCAATCGACAAGCTGCGGTCACCTACAACATCGGTGCACTTCTTTCGTATGTGTCGTTGGTGATGCTGCTCCTTGATGCAGTGCATGTCGCCCATCAGCATCAGGCGGTCACACTGACGCGATTTGGCTTTGCCATGAGCTGGCTCATTGGTGCCGTGCTCAAAGCACCCTACAAATGGGATCGTCTTTGGCTTCGCGTCAGCGCCTTGGTTCAGATTGTCATTTTTGCCGGAGTCAGCCTTCTCTATCTCGCAGCCGGCATTCATTAAGGCGGGCCAGCACCTTGAGTCGTTGACTTTCAAACACCTTGGCCGCAGCAGAGACGCATGCCCCCTATCGCCGCACAACAGCAACGAGTGAGCAGATTTAAACGCAATAATGCAATGCAAGATGCGTTGAATACATGCCCTCAAAAACTCTCATGAAAACGCTGGCATCCAGCCTTCTTCTTTCCTCTCTACTCTCCATCAGCTCGGCGGCTTCAGCTTCAGCCCAACCCTTAGATATGGAGAAGCTGCTGGAAAACGTCCCGGAGTATCAAGACTTAAGCGACATGGAGAAGGGCTTCATGAAAATGGGTGTTGGCATTGCCTCACTGCCTCTCGCGGGTGGACTCGCATACTTTTGCTATCTCCATGAAACCTCAACACTTGAAAAAAGTGTGCTCCAACGCTCCTGGAAGAGCTATGTGGATACCTTCATCAAGGGAATGAAAGATCAGAGCAGAAGCGAGACAAAGAGCGGCAAAGCATCGGAGAAAATCCTGGAAATTCTGTTCAACAAGATTGCGGCTTTTCCCCCATCCACCTGCAAGGAGATTGATGCCTTTGCAAACGAACCACCGCCCAATCCCATGGGGTTGCAGGGCAGAGATAGTACCCCCAACTCCAGATCTGGCCTGTGATGCTGCACAGACCACCCAAGACCAACAACGACTGATCCCTCAGTTGAGGGAAGCAAGCGATGCACTTGCGTCTACTGCTCTTTTTTCTTCAGCACGCAGCCAGCCACGCCACAGACCACCTCGTAGGCCTCTTCGGTGGTTTCAGCAATCACGCGTTTCGTGTAAGCACGCTTCCCCTCCTGGGGAGAACGGGTCGGAAACACACTGAACAACCGTTTCCGCATCAGACGAGCGGCTTCTATCAGGCTTTGAGCCATGCATCCTCCTGGCGTTAGCCCCCTTTGGATCAATCTCCTCCGGGAGCGGTCACCAACGCGAGAGGAGCCCCAGGGACTGAAACAAAACAGGAAGGATTCTTCGTGAGTCGTTACCGCCCGATCGCAGAAGAGACCCGACAAGCTCAGGCCGACTCAGGAGACCAGCTGCTTCGCAAATTGATCCATGACCTCAACCGCGAGAGCCAGGTTCTGGTCGAGATCCAAGCCTGAACGCTTGCGGGGCTTGAAGCTGTGGTCTCCGTCTGGAATCCAATGGAGCGACACCTGCTCCGGCAGGCCATACCCCATCACCTCTTCGTGCTGACCAAAGGTGTCGCGCTCACCCTGCAACACCAACAGGGGTGTTTTCAAATCGAGCAGGTGAGCTGTTCTGAGCTGCTCTGGTTTCCCAGGAGGGTGGAAGGGGTATCCCATACAGACTCCAGCGCACACATTGGTGGACGAAGCGAGTGCGTCCAGCAGCTGGGTGGCGACTCGACCCCCCATGGACTTGCCGCCAATGATCAGTTTTGAACGCTCTGCCAGCAGAGCGACCTGCTCTCGAAAACAGGCCTCCAGTACCGGCATCCGATCTGGAGCAGCTTTTTTGCCGCTCAGCCGTGACCGAGCCATGTACGGGAACTCGAAGCGCACCACGTCCCATCCACGGCACGACAACCCCTCGGCAACCACCTGGAGAAACGGGCTATCCATCGGAGCACCAGCACCGTGGGCCAACAAAAACGTCAGCGGTGCATTAGCTGGTCCGTCGTGGAGCGTGGGTGCTGTCATGGAGACCATTGTGTGGTCTCCCAGCCATGCGTCTCAAGCCACCAGGGTGTTGTTCTGGGAAGGCTGGGGAGTGGCGAGGTAGTCGCAAACATCACCACGCACGCTGAGCAGCTGGCCATTCACAGCCATCTGCCAGATTTCAACCCGCGCCTCAAGGGGCGCTTCAAACCAGAACCACTCCGCTGGCATCACAACTTTTTCCAGATAAAAGTTGTTTACGCCGATACATTTCAAAACCACCATCTTGGGGGTTTCGTTGCGATAAACACAGTCCTCCATCAATTGTTAGGGGGCGAGGTGTTGACACAATCGCCCAGACGTCCCGTCGCTTTTGTCAGATCAGCGACACGTCAAGAATCCCAATGCAATCTTTCGTTTTTCCTCAGATTCTGATCGTCAGTCCACAAAACGTCTGTAGAGCCAGCGCACGAAGCCACCCACCACGGGCACGGGAGTAAAGGTCGGGCCAACAAAGTCGAAATAGTCGCGATGATCACAGACAAGACCCTGCTGGTCGAAGCGCAAGCGACTGGATCCTGGATAAATGAATTCGATCCCTTTAATTTTCAAGCCCATCTCCCACTCCACAAAGGCTGTGTCGCCGTCGACCAGCACCGCAGAAGGCGTCAGATAAACATCATCACAGCGCTGAATCAAGCCCTCCTGAGCTGCGATGTAAGCAGCAAGTCCATGACGCTCCTGCGTGGGGTCTTGGAAATGCACATCCTCGGCATAGAGCTCCCGCCACTGCTGCTCGGAAGGGGCCGGCTGTCCATACGGTTTCGTGAACAGGCTGCGCAACTGATCTGCAGTGGTCACGGAGGAAGAACGGCGATTGGGTTTGATCCTGACGGATGCGCATACTCTTCTGAGACCAACAGCTGCATCCCGTGCCCAACGACGGCTACCGCTATGAACCTTTGGAAGCCTTTGGCGAAGGTCTGACGACCCGACGCCCTTGGAACACGACGTTGTTGGAAGGTGTGGAACGCCTCAATGGCCGCGTGGCCATGGTTGGGTTCTTGGCGGCCCTGATCGGTGAGCTGCTCACCGGTCAGGGTCCTGCAGGCCAGGTGATGGCGATGATCCGCTGGTACCTAGCGCTTTGACGTCAGTTCATGCAGCGCCGAATAATCACCGTCATCGAGAGCAGTGTGTTCGGCGCGTTTGAGCAGCGTCAGCAGCCCGTTCAGACCCGAAGCATCAATGCCCAGCAGGGGCGCCTCCCGCAGAAACAGCTGCAGGTCTTTGCGTAACAGGGCCGTACTGAAGTTGGGATCGGCGTAGTGATGGCCAAGCATGCGCTCCAACTTCTTATCCACCGTGGGCGCGTACAGAGCCGAAGGCCGGAGCACCTCCATAAAACGCTCCACCTCCAAACCTGAGGCTTCCACCAATCGCAACGCCAACGAATAACCGTGGGTGAGGCTGGCAATGAGCTGATTCAGAGCCAACTTGCAGGCCGCACCACGACCGACCTCCCCCATCAGCTTGGGATCCCCAGAGAGCAACTGCAGCAGGGGCAACTGAGCCTCAAACACGTCGGTGTCACCGCCAGCCATCACCAACAAACTGCCCTTCAAGGCCTCAGGCTTGCTGCCCAGCACCGGCGCCTCGAGGTAACACCCGTTCTGGGCCTGCACCTGAGTTGCCAGCTCACGCGACTCACTGATGCCCATCGTGCCCATCGGCAGGCAACAGGCACCACCGAGATCACCCAGCGCCGCCACCACGTCGGCGCTCACCGGACCATCGCGAAGCACCGTGATCACGGTGTCGCAGGAGCGGGCCGCACCAGCCAAGTGATCAATCGGCTCCGCCCCCGCCGCCAGCAGCGCCTCGCACTTCTCTGCACTGCGGTTCCAGACATGGAGCTTCACGCCCTGGGCGAGCAAGCGCAAGCCGATCGCCTCACCGAGCAATCCAGTTCCAAGCAGGGCAACGGTGGGCATCCCGACTCACGCAATCAATGCAGCCGATCATCACCCGCGCACCTGCGACGACAGCTCCTGGAGCTCTGGAGCCTGGAACTGCGTCGGCACTAAAGACGGCACTAGACAGAGCACCAGCACGAGGCCAGCCAGCAGCTGGGTCGGCAAGCCCATGCCCTGGGGCACCCGCGCTGAAGAATGCGCTTTGGCGCGACGAAAAGGATGGGGATTGGTGATCTGGTAGGCCGGTTGCAGATCCTCCGGCAGCAACTGGAAGCAGCTCGGGCATTCACCGCCCAGGTGATGAGCCTGAGCCTTGATGCTCTGGCAGTGGGGGCAGCGATAGACCGCTTGGGGATGACGGGCCATGGGGCTTGGGGCAATTGACCACACCTTCCCGTCATCGAGAGACGTCAGAGATGACCGGCATCACCCACCGCTGTGATCCTGGTCACAGGCCCAGAAATGGCCTGGGATCCTGGTCAAAACGATGGTTCTGGGGCAAGGCCTCAGGTTGCGCATCGCCATCCAATTGGGCCGTGAACTCAAGGGCCTGACGCAGCAGGCGGCCACTGGGAAGGGGCATATCGCGAGGAACGGAAATGCGATCGCGCAGGTAGCGCAGACCCAGGGCTGAGCCCGATTGCGGTCGAACCGAAAGCCCTGTGGTCAAACGGGTCAGCGCCGCTCGCAAAGGTTGATCCAGACCAGCACCAAGGGGGTTCCGGGCCATCAGGGTCTGGCGATGACGCAACACAGGCTGCAGGGCTCCCAGTCCCTCCAACACCACATCCCCACCCGTGCATCCCTCCCAAGCGCCGAGGCCTTCACCACTGTCGATGGCTGCCGCAAAGCGATGCTGAGCCTCAACACCATTGGACCAACAGCCCCCCATCTGAGGGGGCAAATCATGGGCATGGGTATGGAAGTCGCTTTGGGTGCCGCGATAGGTCTCCAGACCCTCCAATGCAGACAGCCAGCGATCGATCCACGGATGCTGCTCCCGCAAGGAAAAACCCTTGTAGTAAGCGAGGGAGGCATTCATGCGCTCGACGTAAGGGATGAACACCAGATCGGCGCTGCCTGGCTGCAGAGCATCGGGTGATTCCGGATCCAACCAGCGGCCACCACCAGCCACCAAGGCCTGTTCCATCCGCTGGGCAATCGCCTGAAACTGCTCACGGGCCCGTTGATCCTGTTGCGACGTCAAACCGGGGGAGCACAGCCAAATGCACCAGGCCCGGAACAGGAGTCGCTCCAACTGGCGCAGCTCTCGCACCTTCGGCGTCACCATCGACGCACCAAGCGGACCAAAGGCCTGCTCGAGGGCGATCAGGATCTCATCGCTTTCGGTGATGAGTCGACCATCGAGCTCCAGTGCGGGCAGCATCCCCGACGGCACCTGCGCGGTGAACCACGACTCCTTCGGGCCGTAACAACGCATCGTTACCTTGCGGATCCGATAGGGAATCCGCCGAAGTTCAAGCCAAAGCCACACCTTCTGGCAGTAAGGACACCAGGCGTGATGGTCCCGGAACAACGTCACCCGCACCGCGTCTTCGGGTTGGCCAAACAAACGCAACGTGGCCTGGGCATTGGTGGGCCCGTTGATGCGATCGATCGGTTCAGGAGCCATTGCCTCCAGCGCCTCCCAGCTGAGTGCTTGATAGGCAGGAGCGGCTTCAACCATGGCGACGCGACAGCACGGGGCTGCCCATGATGGCGTTCCTTAGAAATCCATCACGAAGCGGTAGCGCACGTCGCCCCGCCTCAAGCGCGCAATGGCGTCGTTGATCTGGCTGATGGGCAGATGTTCCACTTGGGGACGAATGCCGTGGCGCGCACAAAACTCCACCATCTTCAACAGGCTGGCTGGAGACGACGTGGGACTGCCAGTCACCGAGCGACGCTGAGGGATCAGGTCGAAGGCGGCGATTTGCATCGGTTCAAGCACAGCCCCCAGTTGATGCAGTCGGCCGCGCGGTGCAAGCGAAGCCATCACCGCCGGCCAGTCGAGCGGATGATTCACCGTGTTGATCACCAGATCAAACCGACCTGCCAGGTCAGGAAGCTGCTCCAACAGCTGCACATCGTGGGCCCCGAAACGACGGGCCTCCTCCGCTTTGCCGAGATTGGTGGTCAGTGCCGTGACGCGACAGCCCCAGGCCTTGGCAAATTGCAGAGCAATATGACCTAGCCCACCGATGCCCACCACGGCGACATGGGCCGTCGGAGAGACCGCTTCATCGATCAATGGAGCAAACACCGTGATGCCGCCGCAAAACAAAGGGCCGGCATCGGCCACAGCGACACCCTCCGGCAAGGAAATCGTCCAGTCCTGACGCGCGGTGACATGACTGGCAAAGCCCCCCTGACGCCCCACGATCGTGGCCTCCAAAGAGGGGCAAAGATTGGCATCACCGCCAAGGCACTGCAGGCAATGGCTGCAACTGCCACTAATCCAACCCAGCCCGCGCACGTCACCGAGCAACGCAGGGTCAACGCCATCACCCACCGCGACCACCCGGCCCACCACCTCATGCCCCGGCACGAGCGGATACGCACTCAGCCCCCAGGCGTTGTCGATCATCGAGAGATCGCTGTGGCAAAGGCCGCAATGCAACACCTCGAGGACCACCTCACCTGCTGCTGGCTCCTGCACAGTCCGGGAGCTGCTCTGCAGCGCAGCTCCTGAGCCAGGCGCTTCCCACACGCGAATCTCCATCACCAACCCATCACTGACTTCGTTGTAGTAAGAGCAGTGGGTTGACGCTGTCGAGAAACACCACCCGCCGGGCACCACCCCTAAAGCATTGACACATTTGTACTAGCTAACTAGAACAGGTGTATCAGCAGCAGGCCCATGGCGCCAAGCTCTCCTTACGCCACGTTTCAAGCCGAGGAGTGGATGCGCACGCCTGCCCTCTCTTCCCGCAAGCGATGCCAAAGCACGGTTGGATCCAGGATCCCCGCACCAGCGAGACCAAACGCTTCCACCCCGATGAAAAAAGCTGGCACCAGGATCCACGCGTGTTTGTGGATTCAGGGAGACCTGTTCCAGGAGAAGCACCCCTGCTGAAAACACGCGTGCATCTACGGCGCGACACCGCTGAACTGCTCTGGAAAGAGCTGGTGCGCGTGGGATGGCGAACCTGCACCCCGCAATGGGGGAGCGACGTTGAAATCTGAGCCGAGGTCTCAGGTTCAGCCGAATTTGTAGTGCTTACGCACGGGCTTGATGACGTCCCAGGAGCAGGCCAACCCTGCGGAGAACTCCACAAGATCACCAGCAGCAATCCGAACAGGCTCTCCGCCCTCGGGGGTCACCGTCACTTCTCCCTCGAGAAGTAAACACATTTCCTTTTGGTCATAGCTCCAGGGAAAGGTGCTGACCTCACAGGCCCACACCGGCCAATTCCTGGCCCCTAACGCCACGATCACACTCTCCGGGCAAGGGGAGGTCACCTTGATCGCCACAGCAGCTTCGAAGGACGCGTCACCTTCGATCATTGCGCGGCGCATGACCATCGCCGGCCCGCAGGCCCCGTTCCCATCGCTGACATTGGCGCGTCACCAAACCCGTCAAAAGCCCCAGCCCCAGGCCAAGCCAACTCAACAGACCAAACTGCCCCAAGCCCACCAGCACCGCAGAGAGCCACAGCGATCCCCAAAGCCAGGGGCGCAGAGCCTGCAAACGGCGCAAGGCCGTTGAACAACTGCGGCAATGGCGGGTATGGCTGTGAAAACGATCCATCAACGGAGCCAACTCTTGGCGAGGGGGAAGCGGCTGACCCACAAAGGGCTCCCCTCCGTTGGACTGCACCCAGCGGTACAGCGCCTTCACATACACATCGGCCTGACAGGGCAAATAAAACGCTCGATCGATGGCAGCGCCACCACCAGCTGCCGCAAACAGCCGTTCCTGCCAATGCAAAAACACCTGATCGTCTTCCAGCACTTTGTGATTGCCGATGTGCTGAAGCCAACGCGGTCTGAGTCCCAGCAACAAGCGGGGTGCCGGCGAACGGAACTGAAATGGAAACCGTGCAAATAAACGACACTCTCCGCGGCGAATGGGAACGGCGTACACAACCGTGAGGATGCGAGCAAAGCCTTTGGCATCCAGGTCGTGCCACATCAGTTGAGGAGCGCGAAACGTGGTGAATTGCGAGCCAAGGCTTCCGCGCCGCGGCCCCTCCTCCCAGACGGCTGAAAATCCACCCCTGTCTTCCCGTGTGATCTCGGCCCGCACAGGTGCTGCATTGCTACGCCGCCCAACGGTTCGGTGGTGGGTGAAGGGAACGTGGCTCACATCAAGAACGTTCTCCAGCAGCGTGAGGGCATCCATCGGCAAATCCCGGAAGGTGTCCTGCACGGTCCAACTCTCCGGGTTGTCCTGCAGCTGCGGCACCAAAGGGAGGGAATCAGGATCGGCAGCCTCGGGCGCCCCCGTCCACACAAACAACAACCCCTGCGCCGTGGCCGAGGGAAGGCTGTCGCAACGGGAACGAAGGCTGTCGCTACGGGTTCCTTCTTCTGCCTGAGGAATGTGCTGACAACGCCCCTCGCCATCGAAACTCCAACCGTGATAAGGGCATTCGAGCTCGCCCCGCTCATTGATGCGCCCCTCGCTTAAGGGCACCAGTCGATGCGGGCACACATCGGGGAAGGCCCGCCAAAGCGCAGCTGATGGATCCCACCAGATCACCAGGTCACGCTCCAGCAATGTGAATCGCGTCGGTTTCGATTGGTCCAGATCCCGGACGTAAGCCACGGGCCACCACTGTTCGGTCCAGGTGGGATGCATGGCGCTTCAGGCGGAACGGCCATGATCGCTGCCAGTGATTCCCAACCGTGGTGATGCAGCACCCCGATGCGGCAACGCTGCTGACGCTTGAGCGTGAAGCCCGTCGCCAAGGCACCCACCTCACCACCGCAGATCTTCAGGGCTGCTGGATGCTCCAGGGGGTCTGGAGCAAAGGCAATTTGCGGCCGGCCAACCTCAGCAATTGGAGCCTGCGCGGGTTGCAGGCTCGGCTGGTGCTGCGCCAGCTCAACAGCGAACAGCTCGCCATCAGCAATGCGGTGAACCTTGGGCCCTTCCAGTTGCGATTTGAGGGGGCCGGCACCCTGCAAGGGACACGCCCCTTACTCCAGTTCAGCTTCGACAAGGTTGTGCTGGTCGCCTGGAGCCGACGCTGGATCGAACGCGCCCTGCCGCAGCCGGCACCATCGCGACTGCCGTTCTTTGCCTTGATCCATCGCGATCCAACAGGCTGGCTGGCCGCTCGGGGGCGCGGTGGCGGGCTGGCGTTCTGGACGCTGCAGCCGGAAGGGGAGGATGGCCGACAGAGCGATCAGACGTGAACCTCCCTTTGAGCATTGATGAAGGCCCCTTCGGCCACCCTCCAAAAACGCGACGGCGTGATTACTCAGTCGTTCTGATTCAGCTGCTCTGGAGGATGCGATTTGATCTTTTGCTGCTTGCAGCCTTGAGCCTGCTGGTGGGCAGTGATCAACTCCCACTGAGCTGGTTTCACAGTGGTGGAGTTTTGCGCATTCTTGGAATCACGGTTTCGATCTTCATCGGTTTCCGCAACACCCAAGCCATCAGCCGCTGGTGGGAAGCGCGCAAACTCTGGGGATCCATCGTCAATGTCAGCCGGAACTGGCACGACAACCTCAGCGCACTGTTGACTCGGCAACAACTCAAATCAAGGCGAGGACAACATTTGCTGATGGTGCAGGTGGCCACGGTGTGGCAACTCAACTTTGAGCTGCGCAATTTCTGGCACCGTGAGCTGATGCAACTACAGGGCGAGGTGTTCGCCGAGCTCAAACTGGCCAACGACACGACACTGCGCGATTTAGGCCAAGTCCGCGCCAGGGCGATTCACAGCCTCTATCAGGACGGCTGGATCGATGGATGGGGACGCCAACAACTGATGGGCGTTGCTGACTCCTGCATCGACGCCATCGGAGGGCTCGAGCGGATTCGTAACACGCCTCTTCCAGCGTCGTACGACGTCTTCGTACGTCTGATCAATTGGGTGTTTGGCTGCTACCTGCTGGTGGAGATTCACTCGAGTGATCGGACTTGGGCCTCTTTGGTGATCGCCGCAGCCATCTTTGTTTGCTTCCTGAGCGCCGAACGCATCGGGGCCTATGTGGAAGGCCCTTTTGATGCTGATGGAAGCAGTTTTTCACTCCCTCTGAATGCCATCTGCCTCACCATCAGCCGCAATCTTCTCGGCCAACGGTTCGAACATCTGCTGCATCACCATTCCACTGATCCAGTGCGTTGGACCTAACCCCTCAGGTCAACGCAACAAACGGCGTCAGGAAATCAAGGGGCTTGGCCATCGTGGCGGAGAAGCCAAGAATGCCCTGATCCCGATGCACATACAGCAGAGAATCATCGGCTTCCAAAACAAATGTCCCCCCCCGCTGAGTGATGAAGTCATCACAGGGCACGTAGGTGCGCCAACGACCCAGCACCTCCACCATGTTTTGCAAGCGCACGCTGGCGAGCTCAAAAGGACGCTGGAACCCGTCACCACCTGCCAAACGGAACAGGGGGGTCGTCAACCTCTGCGGCGCTGAGCGATCACCCATGTAACCACGGAACACTTCGGCCAACGTTCCGGGAGATCCGATCCCAGCACACATCAGCAACAGATTCGGCCAGGGACCACCAGGCGCCTGAAGCCCCTCATACAAGCCGAGCTCAGCATGCAGACGGTTATCAGGCTCCACCTGAAGACAGGAACGAGGGAAACCGGTGAAGGCGCAAAAGCGATCTGCACTGCCGGGGTCACCAATCCCAATCGCCAGAAGCCGCATCCCGGCCTGGTCCAACTCGGGTAGAACACCCGCAAGCGCCTGGGCGTATTCCAAGGAGTCGAAGTCACCGAGTTGAGGCATCAACACAACAAGCCGCCTCGATCCCGTTTCCATACCAGGGATGGAATCAATCCGTTGCAACAGCGCTTCAGGTGCTCTCATTGCTGTGGTGACATCCCAGTTGCCATCGATTCTGTCGCGGACAGCATGGAGAGAAAGGGCTAACAACCATTCGACCTGCGATGAAAACCGGAGTCTTTTCGTTCATTGCTGGACCATTGCTGCTGTCTCCAGCGGCGATGGCGCAACAGCAATACCCCTACTCGTGCACCTGGACCAGCCAGGTCGCTCCAGCGGCAAAAATCCAGTTCACGTCCACTAACGGCATCGGTGGATATCAAGGCGCCGTGTACCTCAACGGCCGATGGATCATGAACTTCCGGGAAGGCAACTACCAGGGCTACGCGAGCAACTGGTGGCATCGCGGCAAAGAAGGGGAGGACAAACCAGGGCGCGGAACCATCGTGGTTTTCAAGAACGGAGTCCCCGTCCGCAGCCTGGCGGGTGCCCGCCGCGATGCCGCTGCAACAACACTGCTGACCGTGGGACTGGGGAGCACCCTGTATTACGGAGACCACAGGGGCAACGGGCCCCTGATTCGCGCTGCCGAGGGGTTTTGGATCCCCGGGAAGGGATGCCGCCATATCAACGGCAGGGTCTGACGCGAATCAAATCGCTTGCAGGCATGATCTCCAATCGGCCCGATTGATCACAGCGATGCCCCATCTCCTCGCGCTCACCCTGCCCTGGCTTCTGGCTCTGTTCCACTTTGCGGGACCCGTTCCCGCCGATCTGGGGCTCAACGATGGGCATCTCAGGCCCTGCCCCAGCCCAGCGCACTGTGCCGTGCGCGATTGGGCGGTCAACGACATCAGTGAGGCGATGGCCGCTCTCGAGCAGCAGCTGAGCAACACGCCTGGCACCAGCATTGTGTTGAGCGAGCCTGCCAAGGGCTATCTCCACGCCACCGCCACCAGCCGCCTGTTCGGTTTTGTTGATGACGTTGAACTCCACAGCAATGCCAAGCTCGGAGTGATCTCAGCGCGATCGGAATCGCGCCTGGGAGATTCCGATCTCGGCGTGAATGGCCGCCGGCTCGACCAATTGGCTGCTGCGTTGCATCTGGCAGAACAGCCATAAAAAGGACGGGTGGCGGCCCGTCTTCAATCAGCTGAGTTATCTCACAAGCAACGACAACGCGCTTTAGGCGTTCTTACCCAATTGCCAATTCACCAGGAGGCGAGCGCCTCCTGGAGGCCGACGACGGGCTGATCCATCGAGCTGGTCACCTCAAGAATCCGACCAATACTCTCTGGTGTTTGGAGGGCATCAACGCAACAACGAGCCACCAAGCGCCTCGGGATGGAGTTGCTTTCCTGTTGATCGGCGGGGGTATAGAGCACCCCCTCACCATCCAGATCCTCCTCCCGTTCGGAAAGACCACCAGGACGCACGATGGTCCAATCAAGACCGCTGGATTCCAGGGCCCGTTCACCGATTCGCTTCCACACCAGAATCAGCCCGAACAGATTCAGGGGGTGCTGCCAACGCCCTGCACAAAGAGAACTGACCAGCACCACCCGGCGGACGCCCACCCGCAAACAGCTCTCCACCTGGCGTTGCACACCCCAGGCATCCACCCGCATCGGGCCTGTGAGGTCAACTGATGGGCGCGCACCCGTGGCAATGACAAGGGCATCCACGCCTTCCAGAGCAGCATCGAGAGCAGTGGCATCCATTAGTGATAAACGCCGTTGATCAACGCCCTGAAGCGAGTCAGGTGGCTGCGATGTGGCACGCAGCAACAAACGTGCATGATCTCCACGGCGTTGCACCTCTTCGGCAATGCGGTAACCGGTCTTGCCGGAAGCGCCGCTGATCGCAACGGTGGAAGCCATAGGGAATCGGAGGGGGTGCGACGCTAACCAGCTAGCCGAAGCGCTGTCACCGCTGCCATGGGTTGGAGACTTGCACAAGCCTGGACCAGCCAGAGCCCTGTGGCGGGCTACCGCCATTTCAGGCTGGTGCTCCAAGGGGGCAAGGGCCGCGAACGCTGGGTGGAGCTCGAAGCCGTGCTCGACGCGCACACCCGCCAACGGGTGGCCTGGCGCGAGCTCTGCGACCCCACGCTCTGGAGCAGTGGTTGGCAGCAGATTCCTGTTGAAGAGCCAGATGACGATCAGCTGGAAGGGTCTGCCATGAACAACGAAGCCGAGCCAGAGCCACCAGGCTGAACCCATTGCTTTGGCACTCCTCCATGCCACCGCTGTTTCGTTGCCTGATGTGTGGACAGACGATCGAACGCTCCATGCGGGCGTTTTGGAAGCGCAAGGGTCATTTGCTCTGCTCCACCTGCAGAGATCGAATCGACAGCGGAGCTGAAACCACGACGAGCGACAGCACTCCGTAATGATGCCCCTACTAAGAGGCATGACCCCGTGGCCGTGGAGGTTCTCACCCCAGCGCAGCGCTACAAGCTGGACGGTGAAGACGATGCCGTCTTCTATCGCGATCCCCGCTTCGTCCATCACCTGGACGAAGCGTTCCGAGCGCGCCTGACTGCGCTGTATCGGGAACAGATTCCACCCTGCGCCACCGTGCTCGATTTGATGTCGTCATGGGTGTCCCACCTGCCCGACGACATTCGCTACGAGCGGGTGATCGGCCATGGTTTGAACGCCCAGGAGCTGGCTGCTAATCCGCGGCTCGACAGTCATTGGATGCAGAACCTCAATCTCGACCAGAGCCTGCCCTGGCCTGATGACTTTTTTGACGCCACCCTGATCGTGGCTGGTTGGCAATACCTGCAGTACCCCGAAGCCATCGCAGCAGAACTGCTGCGCATCACCCGGCCCGCCGGACAGGTGATTGTGTCGTTCTCCAATCGGATGTTCTTCACCAAGGCGCCCCAGATCTGGACGGACTCCGATGACCGCGAGCATCTCGACTATGTCGCTGATGTGCTTACCGCGCAGGGATGGGAACACCCCACACAGGTCGCTGAAACCACCCGAGCGACTGGAGTGATGGGCCTGCTCGGCGGCCAGGGGGATCCCTTCTTTTCCGTGATCGCCAGCAAAGCCCGGCCTTAACGCCCCCTGGGTTGGCAGACGGCGAAGCCGTGGCTACGCCAGGCATGAGTCTCATGAGATCAAGCCATGGCTCCGATCGACGAACATCTCTACGAGAGCACGCCCGAACCGCAGGGCGCCACTGGTGTTGCGGCCCCTCCCAGGCCCACAGAAGCGCCACCTCTGAATGTGGCCCGGATGCGCCAGCTCCTCAGCGAGCAAAGCCGTCATATGGCTGACGCGATCGACCCTCTGCAGAAAAAACTGGATCTCAAGCTCCATGAGCTCGACGAAACGCTGCGGCCAAAACTGGAGCAACCGGTGAAGGAGAAACCGCTGCTGTCGGTTGCGCTTTCCGCGGGTGCGGGTGTCTTGCTCGGTGCCCTTGGCGTGATGGCTCTTGTTGCCGGTGGCCGCTCCGGAGACTGAACCGCCGCGTTAAAGCCCCAGGGTGTCCAGCAGCTCCTGCTGGGCACGGGGCCCGGCAATCCCATGGGCCGCCATCGCTCCACTGGCCGCAACCGGTGGGATTCCAATCCCTGGAAACGTGCTGGCACCGCAACACCAGAGCCCCTTCAGCGGCGTCGTGACGCCGGGGAACAAACCCTTGGCCGCCGACAGGGCAGGGCCATAACTGCCCTGATGCACATTGAGAAAATGGCGATGCGTCAGCGGTGTGCCCTCCATCACCACCTGGCAACGTTCCCGTAGGTCAGGGATTCGGGCCTCCAGCAACGACCAGAAAATCTGACAGCGATCCTGCTTGAGACGGGCGTAGTCCTCTGAACCTTGATCGAGAGAAGCCCACAGCTGCCAAGGTTCGCTCGCTGGGGTGTAGGCATGCAGAACGTGATGGCCGGCTGGTGCCATCTCCGGGTCAAGCACCGAAGGGATTGAAATCACCGCAGTGTTCTGTTCCGCATCGATCGGACGATCCCAGTCACCGACCCAAACCTGATGCAGGGGCAAAGGGTCGAGTCCGCTGGCATCAAAGCCAAGGTGCAAGTGGAGGAAAGAGCCGCAGGTCGGCGTCGACGCCAGCTTCCGCCGCCAACGTTGCGCAGCACCTTCAGGCAACAGTTGGGCCAAGCCCCATGCATCGACATTGCTCACCACATGCGTTGCGGTGATCCGCTCGCCATTGTCGAGCTCGACGCCACATACCCGGTCGCCATCCAACAGCAGCTGATGCACCCGGGCTCCGCAGCGAAGGCTGCCGCCATGACCCTGCAGCCCCGCCACCAGGGCTGCCACCACCGAAGCACTACCGCCCCTTGGGTAATCCAGACAGGCGTCAGGCTCAAACCACTGACCGAACAGCGTGGCCATCGCTGCAGCATTGGTGTCACCCATGGGCATGCCGCTGATCAGGAACGAGAGCAGATCCACCCAATGACGCAAAAAAGGATCGCGCAGATGGCGATCCACCAAGGGGCCGAAGGCTCCGCCGAGATGACGCAGAGCCTGGAGATGGGGCAACAAACGGCCACTGCGCTTCAACAAAGCACCCATGGCATCAGCCCCTGGCGGCAAGGCAAGCAGGGGCAACGCATCCGCCGCAGCGGCCACCGGTTTGAGCACCTCACAGAAGCGCTGCCACTCCAACAGCACTGCATCGCCCCGCAACTGCTGGACGACGGCTTCGAAGCCTGTTGATCCAACACCGATGCGCAAATCCCCTTCAGGGAACAGCACATCCCAATCGCGATAGGAGATCAGATCCAGAGGCTGATCCAGAGCCCTCAGGATCTGAGCGAGAGGATTGTTGGTGGGCCAGCGACCAAGGCCACTCCAAAGCGAAGGACCCGACTCGAAGTGATAGCCACCACGGCGAAACCCGTGGGCCGCACCGCCCGGTTGCTGATGGGCTTCCAGCACCAGCACCTCATGGCCAGCGCGGGCCGTCAACGCCCCGCAGCAGAGTCCTCCGATGCCACTGCCGATCACAACCACGTCGCAATGGCTTGCGCTCATGCCATCGCTCCCGAAGCGACAAGGGCATCGTGCTCAACAATCCGATCGGCCAGTGCGACGGCACTGGCCATGGCGCCATGGGCACGGCCAAAGCCAGGCCCATCAATCCAGTCACCGCAGAATCCCAGCGCCACCTTTGGGCACCACTGCAGATCCACGGGCAGGGGATGGTCGAGGGGACGCGCAGCACCCCAACGCATGACGCCCAGGTCGTCAGCCGAGGCGACCGCGGCTGCCAGCGAGGGCCAGGGCGACAACAAATCCATCGGCACGGGAACCGAGTCAGTCAGACCATGCACCACTAAACCAACAGAGTCATCGGCCATGGGCTGCACCACAAGACGTTCAAGCTGCCACTGCTGAGAAGCGGCGGCACTCAGCACAATCTGCCGGGGCCAAGAGGCGACTTCAGCAGGCTCCGCTGACAACGCCAACATCCGATTCCAGCGCGGAGCCATCCGCATCGATGCGATCCGATCAAGGGCTTGATCCAACACAGGATCCAGCCCAACAGCACAAGCCTCCCGAAGTGGTCGGTTCGCCAACCCCAACATGGCTAGAGAACGGGGATGGGCGAGCATGTTGCCGCTCAACACCAGCATCCGGGCATTGACAACGGCCTGCCCGTGTTGATCGTGCAGGTCCCAGCCACGGTCCGACGCCTGAAGGGTCTGGACGCGCACGCCAAAACGCCGGATCACTGAATCACCCGCGAGGTCGAGCAACGCCGCGGCCACCGATCCCATCGTCGGACGTCCCCGCCAACAGGATCCGCCTGCATCAAAGCCAGCCGAGGTGGTGTCCAACGACTGAAGACCATCGAGGCCAACGCAGACCGACTCGGACGTGTCAGCGCTGATCGCCCCCATCGCCTCAAGCTTCTGAAGCAAATCGGCCAGTGCTCCACCACCACCCGACTGGAGATGCAGCACTGGCGCGCCATGGTCGAGGCGCCAATGGGGATTGTCACGGCGCAGACGGGTGGAGGCCCTCCCTCCAGGGCCGCGCCCTACCTCGATGACCATGGCGCTCCCCTGCCAGCCAGCCAAACGCAGGGAAGCCAGCAACGTCGTTCCGGCCAGGCCTGCGCCGACCACAGCGAGATCACAGTCGCAGCTGGTCACAGGTCCATCATCATTTCGTCAGGACTGTTACCTGAATCATTTATAGGGTGCTTGGAGCATCCGCGAGAAGACCGTCATGCCGGCATCGTCCTCATCCAGGCCCGCGCTGGTTGACGTCTTACGTCGCACCCCTCCGCTGGTGTTGCCGATGTTGGTGTTGAGCGCTGGACTGGTGATCGCCGGCTCCGTGGCCGTGCGAGGCATCCGCACCGCAGCAGACACGATCACGGTGACGGGAGCCAGCACGGAACGGATCAAAAGTGATTCCGTAGATTGGAACGTGGAGGTCAGCGGCAGCGGATCCAGCCAGCAAGAGGCTTACCAGGCGCTTCAACCCCAGCTCAAGCGCACCTTGGCGTTTCTGAGAGCGCAGAGCATTCCCAATGAAGCCATCAGCCTTGGCGTGATCCAATCCAACAGCCAAGACGAACGGAACCGGGTCACCGGAGCCTTGATCAGCACCCGCTGGACAACCCGACAATCCATTCAGATCAGCACGAGCAATGTCGAATTAATCAGCAGCGTCTCCCGACGCATCGGTGAATTGGTGGGCCAGGGCGTTTCTCTGAGCATCCGTCCCCCGGCTTACACCTTCACCCGTCTGGCGGAAAAACGGGTCGACATGCTGGCCAAAGCCACAGCGGATGCCAAGCGCCGCGCCGAAGCCATTGCCGACCAAGCGGGTTCAGGGATCGGCGCGATCACCCAAGCCGACACCGGAACCTTTCAAATCACGGAGCCGAATTCCACCAGCATGAGCAGTTACGGCTCTTACGACACGCGCACAATCTGGAAAGACATCACAGCAGTGATGGGCGTCACGTTCCGCGTCCAATGACCTCGGCTCCATCGCAGCTCCCCCCTTGGCGTCCCTTACTGAAAGCGGCCCAACGCAAAGAGGGACGCTCCCCAATGAGTCGTTGGCTGCAGTTGGCGACGGTGGCCAGCGATGGCAGCCCCCGAGTCCGCACCCTGGTGTTTCGTGGGTGGCGGGAAGGCAGCACCCTGGAGCTGTTCACCGATGCCCGCAGCACCAAGGTGGAAGACCTAGCCGGCGAACCGCGCGCTGAACTCTGCTGGCTTCTTCCCAAAGCCCGATGTCAATTCCGTTTGCGAGGAGTCGCGTTGAAGCTGGCACCTGAGACACAACAAGAGAGAGAACAGGCCCACTGGATGCAGTTACGCCCAGAAGGGCGGGCGTTATGGGGCTGGCCCGCACCCGGCCAGCCCCTGGAGGCGACAGCCCACTTCCCTTCCGCCATCCTTGATGGCACGCCAACTCCTGACTCCTTCGCCTTGCTCAGCCTGGAGATCCATCAGGTGGAACTGCTGGAACTGACCGGCTCACCCCACCGACGCCGGCGATGGATTGCCAACAATGGCTGGCAGGTCACCGATCTCAACCCCTGACGCAACCAACGCCTGACCCCGTCGCAAGACGTGCCCTGTCCCTCAGCCTGCCTCTGGTGCTCGTGGGACTTGCCTGGCTGCAGGAGCTGATCGACACGCTGTTCCTGAGAGGACAGTGGTCACTCGCGATTCACCCGGGCAGTGGGTGGTGGACGCTCTTCACTGCGCCTTTCAGCCATGGCGGATTCAGCCATCTGCTCACCAACACCCTGGTGTTTCTCCCCCTCAGCTATCTGGTGATGCTCAAGGGATTACGGGCTTATCTGGCGGTCTGGATGGGTGTGATCTGCCTCGAGATCCCGATCTGGCTGTTCTGGCCCGTCGGTAGCCATGGGCTCTCGGGCGTGGTGTATGGGCTGCTGGCCTACCTGCTGGCGATTGGCCTGATTGAACGCCGGCCACTCAGCCTGGGACTGAGCGTGCTGGTGCTCTGCCTGTACGGGAGTTCGCTGTTCGGCCTGCTGCCCTGGGCATCACCACCCGGCGTGAGCTGGATTGGCCACACCGGAGGCTTTATCGGAGGCCTCATAGCCGCTGCTGCCACAGCCCGGAAAGCCAATCAAGCTTGAGCAGCAGCAGCAAACGACCTGAGCATCGAAAACTCTGCGTCAATCACCCTTCATCCTGGGCAAGGAAACGCCCGGACAAACGCACCGCCAACACCACTGTGGCTGCGCCGTAAGCAATGAATGTGGAGGCCTGGCCGAACGATCCCGCACCGTAGACCTCCCCTGCTAGCAGCACCCAATCGATCAGCGAGGCCACGGTTCCCCAAAGCACCACCCAGACAGAGACGTAGAGCACGCCTCTCACAACAGGAGTCATTCAGGTCACCTCAACGACCAAAACCCTAGGTGGGTCAGGCGGCCAAAGGCTGACTAAGCCGAGGGCGTCTGAGGAGGACGACTGGTCAGATCGCAACCGAACTCGCAGCTGTTCAAGCCCTGAGCCTTGGGATCCGCATCCTGGAGCCGCTGAAGGATGTGGCGAAGATCAGCTCCTGCCAATTCGCCATTCGATTCCCACTTCAAGCTGGTTCCGCGACGGGGGTTGCCGGCGTTGGCCATTGATCTTCCTCAGGATCAACATCCTGAATGGGCCGGGGCAGCAAACCAGACAGGGGGCGCAATCCTTAACGGAAGTTAAAAACGGTAGCCCTTGCTACAAGCTCGTCCCTCTAGGGCTGGCAGCCCTAGGGTCCGCCCCGAAGCGCAATCGGCCCGGGTTGAAGAAACGCGAACGTGCCCAAAGGATCCTCCAGCGCCTTGAGGAGACCTATCCAGAAACCCCAATCCCGCTCGACCACAGCGATCCGTTCACCCTTCTGATCGCGGTTCTGCTCAGCGCCCAGTGCACTGACAAAAAGGTGAACGAGGTCACCCCCGCCCTCTTCGCTGCAGGACCAACACCCGCAGCCATGGCCGCGCTGGACGAAGAAACAATCCTGAACCACATCCGCCAGCTCGGCCTGGCGAAAACAAAGGCACGCAACGTCAAAAAACTCGCCCAGATCCTCGTCACCGCTTACGACGGAGAGGTACCCGCCAGCTTCGAGGAACTGGAAGCGCTTCCTGGTGTCGGCCACAAAACAGCCAGCGTGGTGATGGCCCAAGCCTTCGGCGTTCCCGCCTTTCCCGTGGACACGCACATCCATCGCCTTGCGCAACGCTGGGGCCTGAGCTCCGGCGACAGCGTGCAACGCACCGAACGGGATCTCAAACAACTGTTCCCTGAAGAGGCCTGGAACAAACTCCACCTCCAGATCATTTTTTACGGCCGCGAGTACTGCACAGCCCGTGGCTGCGATGGCACCGTCTGCCCGCTCTGCACCGAGCTTTACCCGAACCGCAGGAAGCCGGTGATTTGGCGCAAACCCTGATCCAACCCACACCCCCCATGACGATCAAGCCTGAGCACATCACCCCACCCATCGCCCTCACCATCGGGGGCAGTGACTCCGGAGGCGGAGCAGGAATTCAAGCCGACCTGCTCACGTTCATGGCTTTTGAAGTGCACGGCTGCACCGCCATCACCTGCATCACAGCGCAGAACACGTGCGGGGTTTCACGCGTCGACCCTTTGCCGGCCTCCGGACTCAAGGCTCAGATCGAGGCGGTGAAAGGGGATTTGAACGTCAGCGCCGTGAAGACGGGGATGCTGATGAACGATGAGTTAATTCAGGCAACCGCAGACGAACTCCGCCACTGGCCCATCCCCCTTGTGGTTGACCCCGTGATGGTGAGTCGCACTGGAGCCGTGCTGCTCGAGCCCAGCGCGGTTGTGACCATTCGCCATGAGCTGCTGCCGATGGCCACCCTGCTGACACCCAACCGCCACGAAGCCCAACTGCTGAGCGGCGAAGAGATCTGCGATGAAGCAAGCGCCGTCAGCGCCGCGACCAAGCTCCACAACCAAGGCGCTGCAGCCGTGCTGATCAAGCGCTGCGGCCAACAAGACCTGGGCGGCAGAGATCTGTTCTTCGACGGAGAGCCGCATTGGCTCGAAGGAGAGTGGATCAACACGCCCCACAGCCATGGAACGGGCTGCAGCCTTTCGGCAGCGATCACAGCCGGCCTTGCCAAGCAGCAGGGCCTCCACCTCGCCATCGATACAGGGAGGACCTACGTCAAACAAGGCCTGCAAAGAGCTTTGGCCATCGGCCACGGCCAGGGACCGATTTGCCACTGGCGTACTTCAGGGAACTAACCGAAACACATAAGCCCTCGATACAAGCGTCAACAATCCGTTACAATCTTCAACAGTCGAAGGAGGGTTCATGGCCAACCAGCAAGCGAATGACAAGTGGTTCCAAGACAGTGCCGCTCGCTCAATCCACCAAGAACAGCTCAGCCAGGTCGAACGCTTCAACGGGCGCGCCGCAATGTTGGGCTTTGTGATCGGTGTGCTCACCGAAGCCCTCACCGGACAGGGGATCATCCATCAGATCGGTCTCGGCCCACTGGTTGATGGCTACGTCGCCTGCAGCACCAAGATGCTGCCCTTCTGCTTCTGAAAAACGGCTGCTGGCCCCAAGCTCCCCCTGGGGCCAGCGTAAGGTGAGCGGCCCACTCAACGAAGGGATGGTCCGCAAGCGGCGCAAGCTCAATAAGGAGATGGAAGCGGACATTGCCGCCTCCATCAAAAAAGTCGAATTCATTTCGGCGATGATCCGTGACATCACCGAAGAAGACATTCAAAACGAATACGCCGAGGCATTCGCGCAAGTGCACCTCGCCGCTAAACAGCTGGGCGAGCTCTACAAACTCGAAGGATTTACAGAACAGAGCGAAGCCACGCTGGCTCTTTACAAAGACTTGCTTAAAAACTTCGAAGAGGAATACGAGCTCTAAGACGACCAACTGCTGATCACGATCAGCACCAAACCACTGCCATGAATCTCCGGAGCTGATAAAACCGGAACATCACCATTGCCAGTGGAGACAATGCCTGAGTCCAAGCCAGGATTCACGTCGTCGTCGCCCTTGTGGTTTTCACTGGCCATGGCCTCTCGCTGGCCCTTGGCCATCGCCTTGGCGGCCTGGGCAATCGCAGTGGCAGCCATACAGATCCTCAAGCAACCCATCCCCATTGCTCTGCCCCTGGATCAGCCGTTGCCCGTGCAGGTGGTGGGAAACCTACAGATCGATGCCTTGCGTGAACCCTTGAAGATCAAGGGCGCAGAAAGTCTGCAGATTGAGGCCGCTGCAACGCTTCCGGTTCAAGGGTCGGTGGGCGTCAAAGGTGATGTTGAGGTTGCCGGCGATGTGAGCGTTGAAGAAGTGCAGGCGCCTGTGTCGGTGCAGGGCGAAAACGGTGAACCTGTGGTCGTCTCAACAAGCGAGGAGAATCCCTTGGAGGTCACGGGCTCCGTCGGTGTGAATCAGGTAGGAGGCAAGATCAGTGTGCAAATTCGTGATGCCGCGAAGTCACTGCTGCCCATTCCTTGAACAACCTCTCCCATCTGAATCTTGCCGTTGTTGGCCATCAGGAATGGGTCACCTTTCTGCAGGTGGATGCGCTGCCGCAGCCAGGCCGAATCAGCCGCTCCCTGCGTGACCTAGAGGAACCCGCAGGAGCCGGGGCCGTCGTAGCCGTGCAGCTCGCGCGCCTGACCGGCCAGCGCATTCCTTTTTTCACGGCCCTAGGCCGGGATGCGATCGGCGAGCGAAGTGTGGCCAGACTGCAATCCCTGGGGGTTGACCCCTTGGTGGCCTGGCGCGATCGACCCAGCCGGCGAGGGATCAGCCTCGTCGACGATGGAGGCGACCGTGCCATCACCGTGATTGGCGAACGCCACACCCCCGTGGCTCAAGATCCGCTGCCCTGGGACCTCTTAGCCGACTGTGATGGGGTGTTCGTCTCGGCCACAGACGCCACCGGTCTGACCTTGGCACGCAAAGCCAAGGTTCTGACAGCCACCCCCCGGCTGCGCTTACCGGTGTTGCAGGAGGCGGGAATCGTGATCAATGCTCTGATCGGAAGTGGGCTGGATCCCAGTGAGCAAGTCCCCCAAGGTTCTCTGACCCCCGCTCCTGCGCTCACCATTGCGACGGAAGGTGCGCAGGGAGGACTCTTGATCCCTGGAGGGCGCTACTCAGCATCCGCTCCCCCTGGCCCCGTGGTGGAGTCGTATGGATGCGGGGACAGTTTTGCCGCAGGAGTAACGGCAGGACTGGCTGCAGGATGGGCACCACCCCAGGCGACACACCTGGGGGCCACATGCGGGGCAGCCTGCGCCTCCCGGTTCGGACCTTACTGATCGTTTTTCGGGACGAAAGCCTGAGACAAGGCAATCAGGATGCCCGCAATCAACAAAGCCGGAAGAATGACAGCGGGGCCGCCAGGAGCCGTCTGAGAGGCGAACAGCACGGGCATTACGTTCGAATCTGATAACGCACACAGCCTGCCTGAAGCCGGTGGCCACGGCACAAGTGGCAACCTTTCGTTATCGACAACAAAGGTGGTGCGACTGGCGCAGTATTCATAGCGTTTGCGATGGGGGCATCAACTCCCACCTGCAGCGAATTCCCCGCCATGTCAGACCTGAAGTGTCCATTCAGCGGCCACGGCAGTGCAACCACGCCAGCCCGGGATTCAGGGCTCCATCAATGGTGGCCCAATCAACTCAGGCTGGAGATCCTGCACCAACATCACCCTGCGGCAAACCCCCTGGGGGAGCAGTTCAGCTATCGCGAGGCCTTTGCACAGCTTGACCTGGAGGCACTGAAACTAGATCTCCGCGCTTTGATGACCGATTCCCAGCCCTGGTGGCCTGCGGACTGGGGGCACTACGGGGCTTTGTTCATCCGGATGGCTTGGCACAGTGCCGGCACCTACCGCAGTGCGGATGGACGCGGGGGTGCCGGTCACGGCAACCAGCGCTTCGCGCCATTGAACAGCTGGCCTGACAACACCAATCTCGACAAAGCCCGCCGGCTGCTTTGGCCGATCAAGCAGCGCTACGGCAATGCCATCTCCTGGGCAGATCTGATCATCCTCACGGGGAACGTGGCTCTGGAATCGATGGGGTTGAAGACCTTCGGTTTTGCGGGAGGTCGCACGGATACCTGGGCACCTGAACAGGACGTGTTCTGGGGAAGTGAAACCAGCTGGTTGAGCGATCAACGCCATAACAGCGAAGGGCAACTCGACAATCCTCTCGCCGCTGTTGAGATGGGACTGATTTACGTCAATCCCGAAGGACCCGAAGGTCATCCTGACCCTGTGGCCTCAGGGCGCGATGTACGCGAGACCTTCGCTCGCATGGGGATGACCGTGGAAGAAACGGTGGCACTCGTGGCGGGAGGGCACACCTTCGGTAAGTGCCATGGCGCCGCATCCGCCGATCATCTCGACGCCGAGCCTGAGGGCGCTGCTCTCGAACAACAGGGCCTGGGCTGGACGAACCGTTTTGCAACGGGGATGGCAGAACACACCATCACCAGTGGCATCGAAGGAGCTTGGAAACCCCATCCCACCCGCTGGGACCAGGGCTATTTCGAAATGATGTTCACCTACGACTGGGAGCTCACCAAGAGCCCGGCTGGTGCATGGCAATGGGTCGCCAAGGATGTGCGCCCTGAGCACATGATTCCCGATGCCCATGTGGCAGGCAAAAACGCTGCTCCGATCATGACCACCGCCGATCTATCCCTGCGCCATGACCCGTTGATGGAGCCAGTCGCCCGGCGCTTCCACCAGGATCAGGAGGCATTCGCCGACTGCTTCGCCCGCGCCTGGTTCAAACTCACCCACCGGGACCTGGGGCCCAAGGCGTTGTATCTCGGCGCAGACGTCCCGAACGAGACATTGATTTGGCAGGACCCCCTGCCCATCGTCGATCACCCTCTGGTGAACAGCGACGAACAGAACGAACTCAAACAAGACCTACTCAGCCTCGGGCTTAGTGTTGGCGAACTGGTCAGCACGGCCTGGGCCTCAGCCTCCACTTTCCGCAATTCAGACCGCCGCGGCGGTGCCAACGGTGCGCGAATCCGGCTGCAGCCACAAAACAACTGGGAGGTCAACGACCCTGCTCAGCTCGATCGGGTGCTGGGTGCTCTTCAAGACCTGCAGTCGCGCTTCAACCGCAGCAACCCAAGCGGGGCCCAGATCTCGCTGGCTGATCTGATTGTTCTGGGAGGCAATGCTGCCGTGGAACAAGCCAGCCGAGATGCTGGCCACATCATTGAGGTGCCATTCCAAGCCGGCCGAGTGGATGCCGGGGAAGAGCACACCGATGCTGCGTCGTTCAATGTGCTCAAGCCGATGGCGGATGGATTCCGCAACTGGCAGCGACAGGGGTTGCCAATTCGCGCTGAAGAGCTGCTGCTCGACAGAGCCCAACAACTGACGCTGAGTGCACCGGAAATGACCGTTTTGCTGGCAGGGCTACGGGTGCTTGGTGCCAATAGCGGCGGAAACCTGGAAGGAGTCTTCACCCACAGAATCGGCGTGCTCAGCACCGACTTTGTCGTCAACCTGCTGGACATGGACACCACCTGGGCACCCACAGATCAGACCAACAACCACTACGAAGGAAGGGATCGCGACACCGGGGCCCTGCGTTGGCGCGCGAGTCGTGCTGATCTTGTGTTCGGCTCCAACAGTCAGCTCAGGGCCATTGCCGAGGTCTATGCCCAGCGGGATGGAGGGAAGCGCTTCGTGACCGACTTCGTCAAGGCATGGGTGAAGGTGATGGAGCTGGACCGCTTCGATCTCCTCTGACAGCTCAAACGCAATCTTCAGGCCCCAAAACAGGCAGGAGCGTGGGCGCGCGCTTCAGCAATGAAGCGCTGCACACGCTCGGCACTCGCAGCCGGCTCCGCACCGGCCTCCACTCGCCGATAAAGATCAGCCACCGACCATGCAGAACTGCGGTCATCGTCCCCGTGGCGGGGAATCAAGTGGAGATGCAGATGACGTGCACCTTCACCAAAGGCAATCGCGTACACCCGGTCACAGTCGCTGACCGCCTTCACCAGCTGGGCAGCTTGTTGAACAATCAGTCCCCACTCCCTCGCTTCTGCAGGAGCGAAGTCGATGGGGCCACCGAGATGACGCCGGGAATCAAGCAAACACCAACCCATCAGAGGCGAGGGCTGGGGGTGGTGACGGAGCAACCAGCGTTCACTGCGCCACAGCTCGTGTTCAGCAAGATGGCTGAGATTCTGGTGCAAAGAACAAATCGCGCACGAGGGATCGATTGAGACGTTGGCCATCATGTGAAGGAGGCCTGGAGTTGTATCTGCGTCCCCGTAAGGGGAAGAGATGCATGGCCGTATTCGCTCTATAAGAACAGATAGATACTGCCTGCAGTTCATGACCATCCGCATCGGCATCAACGGGTTCGGTCGGATTGGGCGACTGGCCTTCCGCCAGGCCATGAGCAGTCCCGATGTGGAGGTGGTCGCCATCAATGATTTGATCCAGGTCGACTACCTCGCCTACCTCCTGCGTTACGACTCAACCCATCGTCGCTTTCCAGGAGACATCCAGGTGGAGGATGGCCACCTGATGGTGAATGGCAAACCCATTCGCGTGACAGCGGAGCGTGACCCCCATCAGCTGCACTGGGATGAGGTGGATGTCGACTATGTGCTGGAGAGCAGTGGCCTGTTCCTCACCGCAGACAAAGCCCATGCCCACCTGGAGGCCGGTGCCAAACGGGTGGTGATGAGTGCGCCCTCCAAAGACGACACGCCGATGTTCGTGATGGGGGTGAACCACACCAGCTATGCCGGCCAAGACATTGTTTCCAATGCAAGCTGCACCACCAACTGCCTGGCCCCACTGGCCAAGGTGGTCAACGACAACTTCGGCATCGTCAGTGGTTTGATGACCACGGTGCATGCCACCACAGCAACGCAAAAACCCATCGACAGTCCCTCCTTGAAGGACTGGCGTGGCGGCCGTGGCGCAGGGCAAAGCATCATCCCCAGCTCCACGGGTGCAGCCAAGGCCGTGGGTCGCGTGATCCCCGAGCTAAATGGAAAGCTCACCGGCATGGCCTTCCGCGTGCCGACCCCAGACGTGTCAGTGGTGGACCTGACAGTAAATCTGGCCCGGCCCGCGAGCTATGACGAGATCAAACAGGCCATGAAGGCGGCGTCGCAAAACGGCCTTTCAGGAATCCTTGGTTACACCGAAGATCCGATCGTGTCGAACGACCTGCTCGGTGAGAGCTGCACCTCAGTGTTTGACGCTGGTGCAGGCATGGCACTCAATGACCAATTCATGAAATTGGTGGCCTGGTACGACAACGAATGGGCCTACAGCTGCAAATGCATTGACTTGATCCGCCACATGGCCGCTTACACAGGCTGATGACTTGATCGATGCCAACGTCAGCATTGCAACGCCCCTGCCATCGCGGGGGTTTTTGTTTGCCCTGCATTCCTTGAGATGATCTGACAAGAGCAATAAAAAGCCCCCTCGTGAGAGGGGGCTTTCCGATTCAACTGACGCTGAATCTTTTGGAGACTTCAGCCTCAGGCTGTCTCGATCAACCGATGGCGGGAGCTTGCAGAGCCACAGGAGTGGACTCAGCAGCAGCGAGGTCGAGGGGGAAGTTGTGAGCGTTGCGCTCGTGCATCACTTCCATGCCGAGGTTGGCGCGGTTCAGCACATCAGCCCAGGTGGGAAGCACCTTGCCTTGAGCATCAAGGATGGACTGGTTGAAGTTGAAACCGTTGAGGTTGAACGCCATGGTGCTGATGCCCATGGAGGTGAACCAGATGCCAACGACAGGCCAGGCAGCCAGGAAGAAGTGAAGGCTGCGGCTGTTGTTGAAGGACGCGTATTGGAAGATCAGGCGACCGAAGTAACCGTGGGCAGCCACGATGTTGTAGGTCTCTTCCTCTTGGCCGAACTTGTAGCCGTAGTTCTGGGACTCGCTCTCGGTGGTTTCACGCACCAGGGAGGAGGTCACCAGGGAGCCGTGCATGGCGGAGAACAGGCTGCCGCCGAAAACACCAGCCACACCCAGCATGTGGAAGGGGTGCATCAGGATGTTGTGCTCGGCCTGGAACACCAGCATGAAGTTGAAGGTGCCAGAGATGCCCAGGGGCATGCCGTCAGAGAAGGAACCCTGACCGAAGGGGTAGACCAGGAACACTGCAAAGGCTGCAGACAGCGGGGCGCTGTAAGCAACGCAGATCCAAGGACGCATGCCGAGGCGGTAGGAGAGTTCCCACTGACGCCCCATGTAGGCAGAGATACCAATCAGGAAGTGGAAGACAACCAGCTGGTAAGGACCGCCGTTGTACAGCCATTCATCCAGGGTGGCCGCTTCCCAGATGGGATAGAAGTGCAGGCCGATGGCGTTGGAAGAAGGAACAACAGCACCAGAGATGATGTTGTTGCCGTAGATCAGGGAGCCGGCGACGGGCTCACGGATGCCGTCGATATCAACTGCAGGAGCAGCGATAAAGGCAACGATGAAGCAAATGGTGGCGGCCAGCAGACAGGGAATCATCAGGACGCCAAACCAACCCACATAAATGCGGTTGTTGGTGTTGGTGACCCACTGACAGAAGTTGTCCCAGTTACTGGAGCGACCGCTGCGAATGGCAGTAGCCATGACAAAAAAGGAGTACGGAATCCGCCCTGCATGCCCCGAAAGACATCAAGACAGGACTCAAGACTATGGAAAGAACTTTCCTTTTCCCGGAAATTAAAAAGTTCGAGTCATCCCGCAAATTGACTTCATGAAGCGCTTCATCAAGAGTTCATGAAGTTACGTAAATCAGGCGGGTTTGGGGATGCTCTGCTCCTGGGCCCAGCGCCCAGCCTGCTGAAGAAATCCCTGCCAATCCAGACGCTCGCGTTCTGCAGCTTTGGCAACGAATAAAGGCGCTTGCTGTTTGAGCAACTCCAAATCCGGCTGCGCCACACCCGCGTTCAAGGCCAGCCAATCCGCCATCGAAGCGCCCACCACCCGGGTGAGATAGGCAGCACTGAGGGCCTGCATCGCTCCTGCCGCTAACCAAGCGCTGCCGTCGAGCTTGGCCAAACCGAGTAGAGCCTGACCACTCCATTCCACAACGCCTTGGGCCAGAGCAGCCCCGGCCAGATGTTTTGCCGCCACTTGCAGCACATCTGGGGTCCAACGACAGCCCCAGATCACACCCATTTCTTTGAGCATCAAGCCATTACCCACGGCCACAGCCAGGAGGTCAGTACTGGGCAACGGTGAAGCCACGACCGCCCCAGCAACAATCCATTGACTGCGCTGCAGCAGGTCTCGGAAACGATCGCGACGCAAGCACTCCAGCTCGGCCTGCCATTGACGATGAAGGGCCTCGATCAAGCGTTGCTGGGTCTGATCACGCCCCTGCTGTGGCTGCAGAAACAGCTGACGAATCGGAGCCAAAGCAGGCCTGAGCTGATCGTGGCTGCCATCCCAGATCAGAAGCCGCTGATGCCAGCGCTCGGGCAATTGCGTCATCAAGGCCTGATGGGCATCGTCCCAGTCACCTGAAAGCTGGTCCTGATTCACCACCAGCCAAGCGGGCTGACGTTCGGGGACCTGCTGCAGACGCAGCAGGTCCGAGGCGCGCAGCGGCAACGGCAAGACAAAGAGAAGGGCGTCCTGCTCCTGAAGCGCATCGGGCCAGGCCCAGGTATCACTGACGCTGGGCAGCGTGTGACCAACGCAGAGGCTGAGGGCATGGTGACCGCTCAGGGCCTGTTGAAGAAGGTCTGATGCGGGGAGGTTCACCCCCTCAGACCCCACCACACCAAGACTCAGGGGTTCGCGGCGATCGATCAGACGATCGAGAGCCTGCTGGCGCTGCAGGCGGGTGGCGGGCGTGCCGGCCTGCGCCTCCAGATCATCGAACTGATCCAACACGGCGTTACAACGCTTCACCCAGCCCTGCACCGTTGATGGACTTTTGAAACGAGGAGAGCTGGAAGGACGGCTCAACCACCACAAGCCGCCGCCGAGGGCGATGAGCCCAAAACCACCACCTGGCACATGCAATAGGTCGGCCAGTGCCCACTGGGTCACCACAAGGCCAGCTCCGGCAATCGCAACCGTACGCAGCACCTTCGGCTGCTCAATCAGGGAGCCGAGTGACGGCACCGGAAGCATGCGGATCAGTCAGGAATTACGGGCCTTCCTAGCTCACTCTGCGAGAGGGGACCAGGAATGTTCAAAGCCGCAAGGCAAAGTGCAATCCGCCCCCGTCCACAAGACGGATCGCGAATCCCTCCATAACGTGTCGGTGTCAGTGCAGTGCCGCATGGCCAGCGACCGCGCCGCAACCGATCGCCGCCGGGAGGTGCAGAGAGTTTTGGTCACCGCCCTGGTGATCAATCTGACCATGACCGGTCTGAAACTGCTGATTGGCCTGCTGAGCGGTTCGCTCGCCGTTATTGCTGATGCGATGCACAGCGCCACCGATGCCTTGTCCAGCCTGATGGGGCTGATTACCAACGGACTCTCCGATCCTCGGCCCGATCGCGACCACCCCTACGGACACGACAAATACGAAGGAATTGGCGCCCTAGCCATTGCCGGCTTCATTCTGTTCACCGCGATTGAAATCCTGATCAAGGCCGGCGAGCGGTGGCTGGAAGGCATCCCCCCTCTGCGCATTAACGGTCAGGAATTGCTGCTGTTGCTGGTGGTGCTTGGCTTCAACCTCGTCCTTGCGCTCTACGAGCGACGCGAAGGCAAGCGTTTGAAGAGCCAGCTTCTGATGGCCGATGCCCGTCACACCACCAGCGACATCTGGACCACGGTAATTGTGCTGTTAGGCCTGACTGCTGCCTGGTGGTTTCGCATCAACTGGCTTGATGTGGTGCTTGCAGCCCCTCTGGCAGTGCTGTTGATCCGCGTGTGCTGGGACGTGGTGCGCACCAACCTGCCTTGGCTGGTCGATCACATCGCCATTGCTCCCGAGGCGATTCATGAGCAGGCCATGGGAGTGCCCGGAGTGTTGAACTGCCATGACATCGCCAGCCGCGGCGTGCTGGGTCAGCGCGTGTTCATCGACATGCACATGGTGGTGGATACCGATGACCTGCCAACGGCCCACACGATCACCGAACGCGTGGAAGATCGACTGGAACAACGCTTTGGGCCTGTGCGCTGCACCATCCACCTCGAGCCCAAGGACTACGCGGAGCAAGCCATCACATTTCGGGGCACGCACGGCTGATTGGGCCGGTCGTCAGGGCGGCGCCACCCTGACCCGTCTTCCCCCCTGTGATGCGTCACACTTGCGCCTGACTGCAGGCCCCGGGCCATGACTGATTCCTACGGAGATCCCCAGAAATTCGGGGGACAGGGTGATGGCGGACGGGAGGGTGGCCGTGATGGCGGCCGTCGGCGCGGCCCGGGCAACCGTGAGGGTGGCGGATTCCGCATTCGTCTCAGCGACAACGAAATGCGCTCGGTGCGCGCCCTGCAGGAAGCCTTCAACCTGCGTTCCACCGTTGCGGTGCTCGGCTTCGCTGTCCGCAGCCTCGGGCAAATGCTTGAAGACGGTCAGCTGGATGCACTGATCGAGCAGCAGAAGTCTCAGGCTCCCCGTGGGGGCGGACGCCGCAGCGAAGGCGGTCGGTCCGGCGGCCGTGGTGACGGCGGTGGTCGCGGCAATCGCCCCGACCCCTTCGCCCGTCCGGCCAAACCTCAGGCCGCTCCTGTGGAGGCCACCGAGGAGGTCGCCGCAGCGGACGTTGAAGCGCCCACAGACGCTGTGGCCGACGCCGCTGCAGAAACCACCGAAGCTCAGGACTGAATTCATGGCCCAGTCGCGGGTTCTTTCAGGCGTCCAGCCCACCGGGGCCCTCCATCTGGGCAACTGGCTGGGTGCCATCCGCAACTGGGTGGACCTCCAGCACTCCCACGACACCTTCTTCTGTGTCGTGGATTTGCACGCGATCACCGTTCCCCATGACCCGAGCCGCCTGGCAGAGGACACCCTCAGCACAGCGGCCCTTTATCTGGCCTGCGGGATTGATCCTGAGAAAAGCACGGTGTTTGTGCAGAGCCATGTGCCGGCCCATGCCGAGCTCTGCTGGCTCCTGAACTGTGTCACCCCGCTCAACTGGCTGGAGCGAATGATCCAGTTCAAGGAGAAGGCGGTCAAGCATGGTGACAACGTGTCCGTTGGGCTGTTGGATTACCCCGTGCTGATGGCGGCCGACATCCTTCTCTATGACGCCGACCTGGTGCCAGTGGGCGAAGACCAGAAACAACACCTGGAATTGGCCCGCGACATTGCTCAGCAGCGCATCAATGCCCGCTTTGGCAACGACGATGCCCCTGTGCTCAAGGTGCCCAAGCCCCTGATCCTCAAAGAGGGAGCTCGGGTGATGAGCCTCACGGATGGGCGCAGCAAAATGAGTAAAAGCGATCCGAACGAAGGAAGCCGCATCACCCTGCTGGATCCACCCGATCTGATCACCAAGAAGATCAAACGGGCCAAAACCGACCCTCAGATGGGCTTGGAATTTGGAAATCCCGACCGGCCGGAAACCGACAACCTGCTCGGCCTCTACGCCATCCTCACCGGCAAAGGCCGTGAGGCAGCAGCAGAAGAGTGTGCCGACATGGGCTGGGGCAAGTTCAAACCGCTCCTCGCTGAAAGCGCAGTTGCAGCACTGGAGCCCATCCAGGCCCGCTACAACGAGCTGATGGCGGATCGCGGTGAACTCGACCGCGTGCTGCGTGAAGGTCGCGACCGAGCCAATGCGGTGGCGGAGGCCACGGTTGACCGCGTGCGCACAAGCCTGGGCTTCCTGCAAACCCTTTGAACAGGGAGGGGGCTCTGGATCGACCCGGGCGGGGCTAATCGGTGACCAACCTTCACAAAAGCTGCGCTAATCATTAAAAGTTCCTGAGGAACCTTTCCCGTCAACCGCACTCTGGGCCAACAAAAACAGTGGCACCCATGGGTCTCACTGGTCTCAAACGCGTTTAACGGTCACGCGTTTTGTCGAGAACACATCACCATGCCCGCGTCAAGGGTGGTCAGAAGGGCCTCGCGTAGGGACCTCTCCTCTCGTCAAGGTGATGGACCCTTTGACCGGACTGCATGCCTGTCGCTCCGAAACAGTGGATGTCCAGCGTTCTCGAGCGTTCGCTCAAGACGCCTGCCCGTCTGAGCGTGCTTCCCATCGCTGGTGTGATTGGTGCAGCCCTTCTCACCGGACAAGCCCTGAATGCTGAGCGATCCGCGGAACGACTCGAGCAGAGCGATGTGGTCAACACCCACTTGAAGGCAGGAGATCGGAGCGTCCAGGTGGAGCTCAGCGGTGGGCACTACCAGATCACTCCCGAGCGGAGAGCCCTGCTCAACACCATTCGCTACGCGGAAGGCACCTGGAAGGACGGCAAAGACCTCGGCTACAAGACCCTCTACGGCGGAGGCCAGTTCTCCGATCTGTCACGGCATCCCGATCGCGTGGTGGTGAGGCGTTACGCCAGTGCGGCAGCGGGCGCCTACCAGTTCCTTCCCGGCACCTGGGAACAAGTCGCCCGTGAACTGAAGCTCAACAGTTTTGAACCCAACCATCAAGACCAGGCAGCCCTGCGTCTGGTGGAGCGCCGTGGCGCTCTCACAGAAGTGGATCGCAACGGATTGACCAAAGTGGCGATGCACAAACTGGCTCCGGAGTGGGCTTCGTTTCCCACCCATGGTGGATTCAGTGCCTACGGCCAGCCCGTGAAGACCCACTCAGAACTGGCGAAGTTCTATTCGGAGAACCTGCGCCAGATTCGGCACGGCGCCTGACTCTCACTCCGTTCAGCGGGCCGCCTGTGAAACCCTGGCGGCCAAAGCCCACACCTCGGTGACCAGCTGGTGCCACGGCCCCATGGCTTCCATCGACACAGCCATGGCCTGTGGTGAGGCATCAATCAAGGCGCGGGTTGCAGCAATGGCCTTACGCCCTTCTTCCAGACGCACGGCCATGGCCTGGCGCTGATCAGCTGCCATCACTTGATCAGGACAAACCGCCAACAACTCCTCTCCACGATTGAACCAGTGGGCGAAATCGTTGAGGAGCGAGTCGAGCAGAGTTTCCAACAGAGCATCGGCCTCGGCATCCCGGTGGCGATCGTCGTCGCGGGAAGGGGTCGATTCCATAGGGGTGCAGGACACGCCCATAGGATGGCGGTTGACGTGCTTGAACCGGTGAGCAGCGCTGCAGTGACCGCCCCCGCCCCGACTGAAACGGTGGTGCTGCCCAAAACCAGCGAAAGCGACACCCTGCTGCGGATCCGTCACTCCATGAGCCATGTAATGGCCATGGCCGTTCAGAAGCTGTTTCCGAAGGCGCAGGTCACGATCGGCCCCTGGACGGAAAGCGGCTTCTATTACGACTTCGACAGCCCGGATCCCTTCACTGAGGCTGACCTCAAGGCCATCCGCAAGGAGATGATCAAGATCATCAACCGCAAGCTGCCTCTGGAACGGGTTGAGGTCAGCCGGGCCGAAGCAGAAGCCAAGATCAAGGCCCAAAACGAGCCCTACAAACTCGAGATCCTCTCGGGAATCCAGGAACCCATCACCCTTTACACCCTGGGAGAGGAGTGGTGGGACCTCTGCGCTGGCCCCCATGTGGCCAACACCAGCGAGCTAAATGCCAAGGCCTTTGAACTGGAGAGCGTCGCAGGCGCCTATTGGCGTGGGGATGAGAACAACGCCCAGCTTCAACGCATCTACGGCACGGCCTGGGAGACCCCTGAGCAGCTGGCAGAACACAAGCGCCGCAAGGAAGAGGCCCTGCGCCGAGACCATCGCCGGATCGGCACTGACCTCGATCTGTTCTCGATCGAAGACGAGGCGGGTGCAGGTCTGGTCTTCTGGCATCCCCGCGGCGCCCGCATGCGTCTTCTGATCGAAGACTTCTGGCGTCAGGCCCACTTCGAAGGGGGCTATGAGCTGCTCTACACCCCCCATGTGGCTGATATCAGCCTCTGGAAAACCTCAGGCCACCTCGACTTCTACAGCGAGAGCATGTTTGGCCCGATGGTGGTGGATGAGCGGGAATACCAGCTCAAACCGATGAACTGTCCGTTCCACGTGCTCACCTACGCGAGCACGCTGCGCAGCTACCGGGAATTACCGATTCGCTGGGCCGAGCTGGGCACCGTCTATCGCTACGAGCGTCCCGGGGTGATGCACGGGCTGATGCGCGTGCGGGGCTTCACCCAAGACGACGCGCATGTGTTCTGTCTGCCTGAGCAGATCAGTGATGAGATCTTGCGCATCCTTGATCTCACCGAGCGAATTCTCTCCACCTTTGATTTCAAGAACTACGAAATCAACCTCTCCACCCGCCCGGAGAAATCCATCGGCGACGACGCCGTCTGGGACTTGGCCACCAAAGGGCTGATCGAAGCTCTTGAGCGCAAAGGCTGGGATTACAAGGTGGATGAAGGAGGCGGCGCCTTCTATGGCCCCAAGATCGACCTGAAGATCGAAGACGCCATTGGTCGGATGTGGCAGTGCTCCACCATCCAGCTCGACTTCAACCTGCCCGAGCGTTTCAAACTTGACTACGTCGCTGCCGACAGCAGCAAACAGCGGCCGATCATGATCCACCGCGCCATTTTTGGCTCGCTGGAACGTTTCTTCGGGATCATGACCGAGAACTACGCCGGCGACTTCCCCTTCTGGTTGGCTCCCGAGCAGATCCGTTTACTGCCGGTCACGGACGAGGTGCAGAGCTATGCCGAGTCCCTCTGTGACCAACTCAAGGCCGCCGGTGTTCGCGCTTCGGTCGATCGCAGCGGTGAACGCCTGGGCAAATTGATTCGCACCGGCGAGAAAATGAAAATTCCTGTTTTGGCGGTGATCGGTGCCAAAGAGGCTGAACAGGCCTCAGCAAGTCTTCGGAGCCGTCGCGATGGCGATCTCGGCCTGGTTGGGGCGGACGCTCTGATCGAGGCGGCACGCCAAGCCAATCAGAACCGCAGTTCTGGACTTTCCTTATGAGCGACCTCAACGTCCAAACCCTGGCCGATTTCGGCCAGCTGCGCACCGCACCAACCCTGACGACCGATCAGCGCCGAGTCCTCGCTGAAGAACTGGTGACTGCGATGGGATCTTTCGCCTGGTTCACGGTTGGCGTGATGGCGCCCTCCAGTGATGAGGCGCTGGAAGCACTGCGAGCCCTTGAACGGTCTCTTCAATGGGAGGCAATGACCTTGGAAGAAACGACCTCCGAAACTGGTCCGGTCTTTCTCAAGGCGAACCAATCCAGTGGTGCCATCCGCATTCGGATTGAACACGGGCTTGGTGAAGGAATCCTGATCAGCGGCCACAGCAACGCACCGGATCAACCAGGCACCACCTGGGGCCCTCTCCCTCTCGATTTTTTCGCTTGAAGACACGCTGATTGCTTGCCGTTTCCAGGGGTGGCAAGCAGCCTGAAGGTGATCAGCAACAGACCAGGGGATGGCTGAGAACACCTATCTGGCTGGGGACTTGGGCGGCACCAAGACCCTGCTCTCGGTCTACGGCGCAGAGAACGGCCAGCTCCAGCCTCTCTTCAGCCAGCGTTACCTCTCAGGCGAGTGGCAATGCCTGGAAGACATGCTCCAGCAGTTCCTCAAGGACGTGCCCACCGAGCATCCGCAGCCTGTCACCAGCTGCATTGCCGTCGCTGGCCCCGTGAGCGATGGCAGCGCCAAGCTCACCAACTTGCCCTGGATGCTGAGCGAAACAGCTCTCGTGGCCGCCACGGGGCTGGCTCGACTCGAACTGGTCAACGATTTCGCCGTGCTGATCCATGGGCTGCCCCATTTCGATCAAGAGCAGCAAGTCACGCTGCAAGCAGCCAAAACAAACAACCCCGGTCCTGAAGGCAGCAGGGGACCCGTGGCGATTCTTGGTGCCGGCACAGGCCTTGGCATGGCGCGCGGGATCTCCGATGCCAATGGCTGGATCGCTCTTGCCAGCGAAGGAGGCCATCGCGAATTTGCACCACGCACCGACGACGAGTGGCATCTCGCCAGCTGGCTCAAAGCCGACCTCGACCTGGATCGCCTGTCGATTGAACGGATTGTCAGCGGCACAGGCCTCGGGCATGTGATGCGCTGGCGGCTGCAGCGAAGTGACGGTGCTGGGCACCCCTTGCTGCGCGCGGCGGAAGCCTGGCGGACCCGCGCGGTCGATGACGACGACTATCAGGATCTGCCGGCTCTCGTCGGACAAGCAGCCCAGCGAGGGGATGCCCTGGCCCGCAGCGCCCTTGACCTCTGGCTCGGTGCCTACGGCTCAACGGCCGGAGATCTGGCGCTCCAGGAGCTCTGCACGGGGGGGCTTTGGATTGGCGGCGGCACGGCCGCCAAACAACTCAAGGGCCTGCAATCAGCCTCATTCCTGGAGCCGATGCGACGCAAAGGCCGCTTCCGCCCCCTGATTGAAAGCATCACTGTGCAGGCGGTGATTGATCCCAATGCCGGATTATTCAGCGCGGCCTGCCGCGCCCGTGACCTGGCAGCCGGGATGACGGCGACCTGAAAACTGTTCCGACAGAAGCGCAGGCTCCGGCCTCTCAGGTGAGACACTGTCTTGAACAGGACAGCAGGGATGGTGCAACCGCGCATCGGCCAGTCGGTGGTTGTGGATGTTCCTGCCACCACAGCCAACATCGGCCCAGGCTTCGACTGCCTCGGTGCCGCCCTTGATCTCAATAACCGGTTCACCATGCGCCGGATTGAAGGCGACGGTGAACGCTTTGAATTGATCATCGAAGGTCAGGAAGGCAGCCACTTGCGTGGCGGCCCCGACAACCTGGTCTATCGCGCAGCCCAGCGGGTCTGGAAAGCAGCAGGGGAAGAGCCGGTGGGGCTCGAAGCACGCGTCCGCCTGGCAGTCCCCCCTGCGCGGGGTCTGGGCAGTAGTGCCACCGCCATCGTGGCGGGCTTGGTGGGTGCCAATGCGCTGGTGGGCGAGCCCCTCAGCCGGGAAAAACTGCTCGAGCTGGCCATCGATATCGAAGGACATCCCGACAATGTGGTGCCATCACTGCTGGGCGGTTTGTGCATGACCGCGAAAGCCGCGTCCCAACGCTGGCGGGTGGTGCGCTGTGAGTGGGTGCCTGCGGTGAAGGCTGTGGTGGCCATCCCTGCGATTCGCCTGAGCACCAGCGAAGCCAGACGGGCGATGCCCAAGTCCATTCCCGTGGGGGATGCAGTCGTCAACCTTGGTGCCCTCACCCTGCTGCTGCAGGGACTGCGAACCGGTAATGGCGACCTCATCGCCGATGGCATGCACGACCGCTTGCATGAGCCCTACCGCTGGCGGCTGATCAAAGGAGGCCAAGAGGTCCGGAATGCAGCCCTCCAGGCCGGTGCCTGGGGGTGCGCCATCAGCGGTGCTGGTCCAAGCATCCTGGCGCTGTGCTCCGAAGACAAAGGCCCTGCCGTCAGTCAGGCGATGGTCAGAGCCTGGGAAGCCGCTGGTGTAGCAAGTCGAGCGCCGCTGCTCAACCTCCAAACAACAGGCAGCCACTGGCAACCCGTGACTCCTGAGTAGTTGTACTCAGTTCAGGCGAAGTCCCTGATAAGTTCGACTACAACTTGATGAACGCCATGGACGCCAATCTGCCGCTGATTGCTGCGTCCGGCGAGAGCTTCCCCTGGCTGTCTGTAATTGTGCTGCTCCCGGCAGCAGCAGCCCTGTTGATGCCCCTGCTCCCCGGCGACGAGAGCAACCCCTCCCCCTGGCCGCGCAATCTGGCCCTTGGCGTACTGGCCATTGATTTCGTCTTGATGCTGGTGACCTTCAGCCAGCACTTCGATGCGCAGGACTCATCCCTGCAGTTGGTGGAACGGCTGAGCTGGGTTCCGGCGATCGGGCTGGAATGGTCCGTCGGCGCCGACGGTCTGTCCATGCCATTGGTGGTGCTCAGCGGCCTGGTGACGATGCTGTCAGTGGCTGCGAGCTGGAAAGTTCAGCACAAGGCCAAGCTCTATTTCGGCCTGCTGCTCGTGCAAGCCGCAGCGCAGGCCCTGGTCTTTCTTTCCCAGGATTTCCTGCTCTTCTTCCTGGCTTGGGAACTTGAGTTGGTGCCGGTCTATCTCCTGATTGCGATCTGGGGCGGACAGAACCGCCAGTACGCCGCCACCAAATTCATCCTTTACACCGCTCTGGCATCACTGCTGATCCTGATCAGCGGTCTGGCCTTAGCCCTGGCTGGCGATTCCTTCACTCTCAACCTCACCGAACTGGCAACCCGCTCACCTGGGGGAACCTTCGGATTGCTCTGTTATCTGGGCTTCCTGGTGGGATTTGGGGTGAAACTTCCGATGTTCCCTCTCCACACCTGGCTACCTGACGCCCACGGCGAGGCCAATGCGCCCGTCTCGATGCTGCTGGCGGGGGTGCTGCTGAAGATGGGCGGCTATGCGCTGTTGCGCTTCAACGTGCAGATGTTGCCGGACGCCCACCTGGTGCTGGCCCCCGCCCTGATCGTGCTCGGCATCGTCAACATCATTTATGGCGCGCTTAACGCTTTCGGCCAAGACAACGTCAAGCGGCGGATCGCCTGCAGCTCAGTCAGCCACATGGGCTTTGTTCTGGTCGGAATCGGCGCGATTGACGCACTCAGCCTCAGTGGCGCCATGCTGCAGATGATCAGTCACGGGCTGATTGCCGCGGCCATGTTCTTCGTGACCGGCAGCTTCTACGAGCGCACCAAAACCCTGTCGATTCCTAACATGGGCGGGCTGGCCAAAGTGCTCCCGATCACCTTCGCGTTCTTCCTGGCCAGCTCCCTGGCGTCCCTCGCCCTGCCAGGCATGAGCGGATTCATCAGTGAGATCACCATCTTCCTCGGGGTGACCAGCCAGACCGACTTCACCATCGGCTTCCGCGTGATCACCATCGTGGCCGCTGCCATCGGCCTGGTGCTGACCCCGATCTATCTGCTCTCGATGTGCCGTCGCGTGTTCTTCGGGCCCAGGATTCCAGCGCTCGCCTTCGTCGGCGACATGAATCCCCGTGAGTTAGTGATAGGCCTCACCCTTCTGGTTCCCACGCTCACCATCGGCGTTTGGCCACGGGTCGCGATGGATGTCTACGAGGCCTCCACTGACGCTCTCGCCGAAACGCTTTCAACCCATAGCCTGATCGCACTTCACAATCTTCTGCCCCTGGGCTGAAGCGAGACGGCATGACCACCAGCAGCCAACCGGCCCTGCTCAAGGGCCGGGGCCTCCCCGACTACACGGCTATCACTCCCGATCAGGTGAGCGCCGAGATCCCGGGCCTGCTGAAAGCGCTCGAAGCCGACTTTGCAGCCCTTGAGCAAACGCTGCAAGACCAGCTCAACCAGGGGCAAACCCTCGAGTGGCAAGCGGTCATGCCACCGCTCCAATCGATCGGGGAACGCCTGCGCTGGAGCTGGGGTGTGGTCAGCCACCTCAACGCCGTCTGCAACAGCCCGGAACTGCGTGAAGCCCATGCAGCGCAGCAACCAGAGGTGGTGCGCTTCAGCAATCGCTTGGGGCAAAGCGCAGTTCTGCACCAAGCCCTGGAGCAGCTTCGCAACCAGTCCGGCGCGTCGCTTGATGCAGCCCAGTGTCGAATCCTTGATGCCGAGCTGCTGTCGATGCAGCAACGCGGCGTGGGTCTTCAGGGCGAAGCCCAGACGGCCTTCAACCAGGCCAGCGAACAGCTAGCAGAGCTCTCCACCAGCTTCAGCAATCACGTGCTGGATGCAACGCAGGCCTGGAGCCTGGTGCTGCACAACATCGAGGAGGTGGCAGGTCTGCCGGACCGGGCACTCGAAACCCTTGCAGCGGCAGCTCGCGATGCCGGAGACCACCATCGGAACGGCCAAGAGGCCACTGGTGAACAAGGCCCCTGGCGGCTCGGGCTCGACATGCCTCGCTACATCCCTTTCCTCACCCATGCCGAGAACCGGGGGCTGCGGGAGAAGGTTTATCGCGCCCATGTCGGCCGAGCCAGCCAGGGTGATCTCGACAACAGCCCACTGATCGAATCCATCCTGCGCCTGCGGGGGGAACAGGCGAGCCGACTGGGCTACAGCCATTGGGCCGAGCTCAGCCTGGCCAGCAAGATGGCCGATGACGTCAATGCCGTGGAAGCCCTGCTGGAAGAGCTTCGGGCTGCCGCCAAGCCTGCAGCCGAGCGGGAGATTGACGCACTACGCGACTGCGCCCGACGCCACCACGCGCCTGAAGCCGACGACCTCCAGCCCTGGGATGTGACCTACTGGGCTGAAAAACTCCGCCAGGAAGAGTTCGATCTCAATCAGGAAGCGCTGCGACCTTGGTTCCCTCTTCCCCAGGTGCTCGATGGTCTCTTCAATCTGTGCTCCAGGTTGTTTGGCATCACCATCCATGCCGCCGATAGCGAAGCTCCGGTCTGGCATCCGGATGTGCGCTTCTTCCGGGTCAGCGATCGCGATGGCACGCCGTTGGCGGCCTTCTATCTCGACCCCTACAGCCGACCAGCAAGCAAGCGCGGCGGCGCCTGGATGGATGAGTGCCTGAATCGCTCCCGTGCTGAGGACGGGTCCATGACCCTGCCGGTGGCCTATCTGATCTGCAATCAGACGACCCCGACAGACACCGCTCCCAGCCTGATGAGCTTCGAAGAGGTGGAAACCCTCTTCCACGAATTCGGCCACGGTCTCCAGCACATGCTGACCACGGTCAATTACCCCCAGGCCGCAGGAATCAACAACGTGGAGTGGGATGCCGTGGAACTTCCCTCCCAGTTCATGGAGAACTGGTGCCTCGATCGGGCCACATTGATGGGGATGGCGCGCCACTGGCAGACCGGCGAGCCCCTTCCGGAGGCCGACTACCAGAAACTGCTGCGGGCCCGCACGTTCATGTCGGGCTGCGCCACGCTGCGTCAGGTGCATTTCGCACTCACCGATCTGCGTCTTCACAGCCAATGGACTCCAAAACTGGGGATCAGCCCGGATGCCCTACGTCGTGAACTCGCCCCTGCCACCACGGTGATCCCGCCGATTGCAGACGATCACTTCCTCTGTGCCTTCAGCCACATTTTTGCGGGCGGCTATTCCGCTGGCTATTACTCCTACAAGTGGGCCGAGGTGCTCAGCGCCGACGCCTTCTCCGCCTTTGAAGAGATGGGCCTGGACCAGGAGGAGCAAGTGCAAGCGACCGGTCAGCGTTTCCGCGACACCGTTCTCAGCCTCGGTGGCAGCCGTTCCCCTGCGGAGATCTACCAGGCCTTCCGTGGCAGAGCCGCCAGCACTGACGCTCTGATTCGTCAGTCCGGCCTCACAGCAGCAGCGGCTTAAGCGGCATCCACCATGACGGAACAGGGGAATGCGCGAATGCCTGATCCCCTGGCCCTGTCGTCAGCCTGGGGGGCAAGCCCTGGTGATCAAACCGATATCGCCCCCTTGCTGGGCTTGAACGCCGTTCTTGAAACCAGTTGGCTGCGAAAGGGCATCAGTCGGGACCATTTCCTGACCGAGCTGCTCACCGACCTCCACCAACGCCGCTTGGTGCCCTTGCTGGCGATGCTGCCCAAACGCTGGCGGCTGGGAGCGGCCGCGCTGCCCGACCATCTACGCAAGCTGGCGGAGCTGTTAGAAGGAGGCTCTGTCAGTCCACTGCTGCTGGCAGCGCTGGCGGATGACCTCCATCATCTCTTTCCGGTTCAAGACAACGCCACTGGAGCAACAGCTGACGCACTGAAACGGTGGACGGCCACCACGGTGCAACCTGGGCCTGACGCGGCAGGACAGCCCTTACCCCAATCGCTAAAAGCCTGGAAAGAGCAGGCCGATCACGGTCAGCACGAACAAGCGCACAACGCTGCCGCCGGTGGACTGCGACAACTCGGCGCCGATCTGGTCTGGCAGAACCATGGACTCCAGAATCTGCAGTCGGCCGCCAGCCGTTGGGGCAACACGCTGATGGCCCAGGTGTTCAATGCCCTTGGCGCCAATCACCTGCCGCCAAGCGTCAGGGGCACCAGCGGGCGCGACACCCCCTTCCTGTTCGAAGGCGTCAGCACGAGCCAGCAACTCCTGGAGCTGCTGCGGACACGCGGATGGTCCTGCAAAGCGCGCGTTCGGGCCAGCGTGGCCAGTTTCGGGCTGGGTGCCAGCTGTCCGAACACCGCAGCGACCACCACCACCTGGCTGCAGGTTCCCCTCGCTGTGCCCTATCGGACCGGCCTGCTTGATCAAGGCGAAGAGTTAGAGGCTCTGCTCCCCCATTGCAGCCTGGAGCTGGAGCTCACCCCTCCCGACGCGCAGGCCCCGACCCTGCTGCAGTACTACCAGGGCACCGAAGGCTTCAACGGTTGGGCCGCCATGAATGATCTGCACCGTCCCTGGCAGAACGACCGGACCAATGGCAGCGTTGCCTACCCCGGCGAGCCCATCGAGGCAGCTCAACTGGACCTCGCTCTCGACCTCTGCGATCTCATGGCCGCGGTTCACAACAGCGCTGCCACCCAGGGAAAGCTCCGCACCGGAGGCTATGGAGCCCTTGGGTTCTGCATTGACTCCACTGCCCTGATTGAGCAGGCCCTCACAGGTCGCTGCCATTTGTTTCCGCTCACCCTTGGGGGCATCTGGAGAGAACGGCTGCGCGAGCATCTCGAGCAATTGCTCGATCAGGGCCTGAGGGTCATCGATGACACCAGCGTGGAGCGCTATCGCCAAGCGCTCGACACGCTTCCCTGCGACCTGCACCTGCACGGCAACGCCTGCGCCGGAGCGCTGGAACGGCTACGGGCCAGCCAACCAGCCCACAGCCCCTTTCTGCTGGTGCGCCGGCTGAACGGTGAAGAGCACCGACGCTGAACCACGCTGTTCGCTCAGGTCCCCTGGGTAAGTGTCAATTCGCGGCAAATCGCCTCCACCACCTTGCCGCGGAAGGCGGTGCTGAACGGACCGGCGTTGCCGTTGTGATTCATCGCCGGAATTTCGTAGCGATGCAAGCGGCCATGGGCGAGCCAACGGTTCCAATTGGAGAGGGGGAGCAAGGGGGAGCGACCGGGATAGGCGATCCGCCCGAAGGCGGCCACCGGATCCTTGGCTCCCACCACCATGGCCACGTGGTCGACTGATTCGAGCTCGCCATTGCCGCTGAAGACACCACAGACGGTGATCACCTGCACGGGCACGCGGCACAACCGCTGAAGCATCGCCGCAGTGCCGATGGCCATCTCCCCACCGCCGCTGTAGCCCACCAGAACGACCCTTGCCGCCCGGCTGGGGTGGAAGCCCAAACGCGCCAGGCGTCGCGCGATCTTGAGCGCGAGTTCGTAATTCATCACCGGGCCATAACGACGATCGGAGGAAATGCCCACCTTGATCACGTTGTTGGCCTGCACACAGAAGGCGCAAAGGAAACGCACCCAGCCATTGGGATGGTGCTCCTGAAGCGCAAAGAGGCGATGCCAGAACCACTGCGCGAGAGGTGTTGAACGCAACCCCACTGGAGTGATTGTGTAGGCCTCGATCCCCTTCACCAGCAATGCGTCCTGATCGATCGCCTGCTCGAGGGTCTGAAGGAAGTCACTGACCCTGGGCGGATGGCTCTCCTCGCTCTGGTGAATGCCATCGAGATAGACGACGAAATGACGGTGGTCGCATTCCCCCTCGGGATCGTCGGGGAAGAGGTGATTGGGATCGGGCAAGCCCTCCATCCACCCCTCCCAGAAGACGAAATCCACCATCACGGAATAGACGCCGACCAAGGCCACCACCACCACCACCAGCACGCCACACACGGTCAGCAGTTCCCGAATGGCCTCGGGATTCAGCAGATCAATGGCGTCACGGCGCACCGCACTGATGCCCAGCACGGCAAAGACAGCGATGACGATGAGCACAGTCACCACCACACGCCATCCCAAGCGGAGATGACCGCGGTGATGCTGGAGGGGCGCATGTGGATCGTTCATCCCCCCACCTCCCGGGCAAGGGTGCTGTAACTGGCGCGCCAGCGTTGCGCGAACACCAGCGCGATCAGCACAAGGGCCAGGGCAAACCCCGGCAGAGCCACGACCAGCCCTTCCTGCAAGGGAATGCCGTAGCTGGCCTGAAGCAGCAACAACACATTGAGATGAATCCAACCCAGCAAGGTGACAGCGATCAGATCACTGACGTAGGGAGCGGCCACCAGCACATAAAAAAGTCCAGGCCACAGCGCCACTCCCATGCGGTTCGCCAGGGTGATCGGCTGTGGAGGCACCTGCTTGAGCAGCATCAACATCAGGCTGTGGCAAAGGATGCCGAGGGTGAGCGCAAGGCTGAGCACCAAGGCATCCACCAGCAGCTGAACCGCGATCTGCCGCGGGCTGAGTCGATTGGCCAGCAGGGAAAACAAATGCGAGGCCGACATGGAGATGCCGACCCCAATCACCAAACCGAGGCCTGTGTCCATGGCCAGCATGGTCTGAACCATGGACTCAAACAGCGCATTGATCGGATGCCCCATCCGATCAAGCTCGGCGCATCTCAGGCCGATTCACAATCCAGATCACGACGATCGAGAGCACTGCGCAGTAGAAGCACCAGACGGAGTTGAAGGCAACGCTGTAGGTGAACCAGGTGAGGAAGATCGAGATAAAGATCAACACCCCAAACAACTTCACAGCCTTGTCATTCACCGCCACCAGTGGGAGAACAATGAAACCCCAATAAACCAATTGCCCAATCGGTTCGGTGTTAACGAAGTTGTGCCAAGCGGTGTCGACCTGGTAGTGAATGCGGCCAGATTCAATCGCTGGCTGCACCAGATCCGACTGAAACAGAACAGGGATATAGAAGCCAATCCCCAACAACGTGGCGACGATGGCGACCCATTTCAAACGATGTTGCAGCGCTCGCGAGTCAATACTTCGACTGATCGACCAGGCACTCCATGGAATCCAGATCATCCAGAAGCAATAGGCGAAGAACAGAAACCCCTTGGCAGTGATTGATCCCAGTGGTTCCAGACCACCGTTGTCGATGGCGGTCCACTGCAATCCTTCAACAAACTGCTGAACTCCAAAGAAAAAGGGAACCAGAGCCAGCGGCTTGTATCCAGGACGTTCTGCATTCGAGGCCAAATGATGGGCATACAACCCCAGCGGCATCAGAACTGCCGATGCTGTGAAGCTGGCTGAAGCTGAAAAACACATCTGCGACGTAGCGAAGGCTTAACCATCACTGTGGCCATGCCGATGGCAATCGTCACTAAGGCTGCAAGATTGTGCGCATCAATTGGTTGAGAGCCGTTGGATGGGCCATCAGTTGCTGATGGGTGAGCACACGCACATCGTGCCGTTCACCCACCGGCAGCACGGCCTGCCACCCAGGCACCACCATCAGATCCCAACGGCAGTAAAAACTGACGCAATCCACGCTCTGCAACGCTGAGCAATCGGCGTTGAGTTGGTTCAGCAAAACACTGCCCCGTTTCATATCAGCGAGCCCAGCGAACAACCAACGGGGAATCCACTGCGCGGTGTAGGTGCCCTGCTGAGGACTGCCAACACTGATGAAACGACGGCAACGCTGGGCACCGCCGAATTCCTGAAGCCAGATGCGGCTGATCACCCCACCCATCGAGAAGCCCAGCAGATCGATCTCCTGCTCACCCCAACGGGCCTGGATATGGCCATCCAACAATCTGGCCAAGTCCCGCAGGGGAACAGCTCCGAGACGGTGGGGCAGGTGTGGGACAAGCCGAGCGATCCCGTTCTGGTCCAAGCGCTGCTCAAGACGCCGAAACAGCCGCGGTGTGTCCCATAGACCGTGCACCAGCACCAGAGGTCTGGGAGTGTTCACACCGTCCAATGGCGATGACGTTCCACAGCAACCGTACCGCCAAATCCTGGAATGGGCGCAGCGCACTTGCGCAGCAACACCCGCATCGCGACAGGACCGTAGAGATGCTCAAGCAGGTCCAAAACCTGCTCACTGAAATGTTCGATGGTCTGGCACTTCAACGTGGCGACCAACGACTGCAGCTCCTGCACCGCCAGGCTGTAATCCGCAGTGGAGTCGAGATCATCCTCTTTGGCGGCCTTGGTGAGGTCCAGGCGCAGTGTCAGGTCGAGGGAAAACCACTGGCCATGGAGACGCTCATGATCCAGCACGCCGACATGGGCCCAGACGCGCAGATCGGTGATGTGAATGGCATCCATCACAGGGGCAGATTGCGATGGCTGAACTGACGCGCTCCGCTGGCGAAGTCAGCGGCAATATGACCGTCTCCCCGCAGGCGATAGCGGTAGGTGACCAAGCCTTCGAGCCCCACCGGCCCCCGTGGCGGCAAGGTCTGCGTACTGATGCCCACCTCAGCACCAAAGCCGTAACGGAAGCCATCGGCAAAGCGGGTGGAGCAGTTGTGATAGACCCCGGCACTGTCGACGGCCCGCAAAAACCGTTCCGCCGTCGTGCCATTGGTGGTGGCGATCGCCTCGGTGTGTCGGGAGCCATAGCGACGAATGTGCTCCAGTGCCGACTCCAGATCCGGCACCACGCGGACCGCGAGGATCAGATCCAGATACTCCGTGCTCCAGTCAGCCTCCGTCACAGGGTGGGGCACCCCGAGGGCACAGCTGGCCTCATCCCCCCGCAGCGCAACCCCTACGGCCGCAAACGCGGGCACGGCATCCGCCAAAAACTGTGGAGCGATCGCCTCATGCACCAGCAGAGTTTCAATCGCATTACAGGCAGCGGGGTATTGGGTTTTGCTGTCGATCGCAATCCGCAGGGCCTGGGCACAGTCAGCCTCGGTATCGATGAACAAATGGCAGACCCCATCGGCATGGCCAAGCACGGGGATCCGAGTGTTGTCCTGAATGAACCGCACCAGCTCGTTGCTACCGCGCGGGATGATCAGATCCACCAGCCCATCGAGACGCAACAGCGCCAGGCTTTCCTGTCGGGTGGTGAGTAACGCCAGGGCATCGGCACTCACCACAGAGTCAGCCAATCCCTCTTTGAGCGCTTCCATCACGGCCTGATTGGTGCGATTGGCCTCACGCCCCCCTTTGAGAATCGCCCCATTCCCAGACCGGATCGCCAAGGATGCGATCTGAATCACTGCATCAGGGCGGGCCTCAAAGATCACCCCAAGAACGCCGAGGGGAACGGTAATCCGCTCCAGCACAAGCCCCTCATTGAGCTCGCGATGCAATTGTCTGGAGCCGAGGGGGTCCTCTAGGGCTGCCACTTGTCGCACACCCTCAATCGCCCCTGCCAACTTGTCTTGATCCAGCTTCAGGCGCGACACCAAAGCAGGCGCCAAGCCATCGGCGGCGGCCTGCTCTAGATCCGCGGCATTGGCAGCCGCGATCTGCTCCCGATGCCGCTCCAGTGCCGCGGCCATTGTTTCCAACGCCTGCTGCCGCTGTTGATCCGTGGTCTGGCCAAGATCAATGGCCGCACGCCGCACGCCAGTGGCCAGACGCAGGAGCTCAGCGGAGGGTTCGGGAACGGCCTGGCTGGTCATCGTCAGGTGGGGCATCTTGGCTGCATCATCCCGTTTCATGCGTCAGGCGATCCAGGGCAAGACGCGCCGCCCCCAAGCGACCGGCACTATTGCCCAGGGAACAGGCCTCGATTTGCAACCCCTCCCGACTGACGGACTGCACCCGAGTCTCCACCTCGCGCCGGACAGCTGGCAGGAAATGAACGGACGCTGCAGCCAGACCACCACCGAGCAACACTTTCTGAGGGGTGAAGACGTACACCAGGGAACTCACGCCAATGCCAAGGGTGGTGCCGTAGCGGTCCCAGACCGCACAGGCTTCGGGGTCACCGGCAGCAGCCCGATGGGCCAGCTCTTTCGGTTCCCCATCCCATAAACGCCGCAAGGCCGCGATCGAAGCAAACTGCTCCAGGCTGCCGCGATTGCCGCTGTTGCAGGGCAATCCGCGGTAATCAATGCTGATCAGACCAGGCTCAGCAGCAGCACCGTTGTGGCCAGTGAACAACTGACCGCCAAGCATCACACCACCGCCAACTCCGGTGCCAAGCGTGAGCAACACCACATCGGAACAAGCCTGGGCTGCACCTTTCCAGGCCTCACCGACAAGGGCACAGTTGCCATCGTTGGCGAGGGTGACGCGGCGCTGCAGTCGCGGCTCCAACCAATCCGCCAGAGGCACCTCCTCCCACCCGGGCAGGTTGATGCACACCCTGGCAATGCGAGCCGCCGCATCCATCGGCCCAGGCAGACCGATCCCCACCACCGCTGCCTCACGAGCAGGGTCGAGCCGCTCGATCGCTTCGCAGATCGCCATGCAGACGGCACCGGGCATCGCCGGCTGAGGCGTCGGGATCTGGTCCTCCGCCAGGAGCTCACCCTGACGATCAAAGCGAGCCAGCTTGATCGCCGTCCCGCCGAGGTCGACTCCGATCACCTGATCCGCTGAAAGCATGGTCAGAAGCGGAAAAACACCTGGAACTGGCTTTGCCAGGTGCCTTGATTATCGACCGACCCCGAAAGACTGAGGTTGTTGTCGATCTGATACGACAGCGTTCCCTGAGGCGGAATGTCGTTGCGATTGGGTGCAGCCAACACAGAGAAATTGAATCGCTCACTGACATCAACTCCGAGCTCTGTCACCAGGGCCAACTGCGGCGGCACCCGACCAGAAACACGCTCCTTCTCATCCTGAATCTCCGGACTGACGTAGGTGGGATAGAGGGCGAATTGCAGCCGCTGACTGAAGGCATCGGTCAGCGTTCCGATTACGGGAGTGAGCAGCGACTGGCCCAGCACGGCAGCCAAGGCCGTTCCGCCACCCGAATTCGAGAGTCCTGCCAGAGAGTTACCACCGATCAGCGCCTTCAACTGTGCAGGCGGCATCGGAGGCGAGCTCCGAAGATCAAAGTTGTCGGCCAAACGGTCGGCGGGCCCAGACGCCTCGACCATCACCTTCACCAGACGCAGCTGACCGGCGGCACCGAACGAGCCCGTGCCGTTGCTGTCAAACACATTGCTCGACACTGCGTTGCTTGAGCTCCCGAGGCTGACGCTGTCGGACACGCGACTGACCATCGCCACGTCGACATAAGGAATCAAGCCCATGGAAGGGGTGAACACCGCCACATTGGCAATACGAGGATCCAGCTGGAATGTGGTGGTGAAGAAGGAGATCCGCCCTGTCAACATCCGCACCACACCCTGAAGCCGGAGGCTGGGGTCCAGGGCTCCATTCAGGGTCAACTGGCCCTGGGTGGTGAACGCCGCGATTGGCGCGACCGTGACCGCGAGCTTCGGGCCAAAGGTCACCCGCAAATTGTCAAACCCAAGCGCCGGGACCTGGGGGATTGCCGCCTTCAGCGAACGGCTGGTGTCGGCTTCAACCTCAGGTCCCAACAGGACCAGCGGTTGTTCGAAATCCCATTGTTCTTCCAGCAGCGTGTTGAACGACACAGGCTCGGTCGACGTCGTCGTGGCAGTGCCGGATGTGTTGCCCTTGCGGCGGGCAAACAAAGCAGGCGCCGGACGAATCTTGCCGTCGCTGATGACAACGTTTCCGGCCAAGCGTGGACGCACCAGGGCCCCGCCGACGGTGAGGTCGGCGCTGAGGGCGACATCGGCCATCGGCAAGGTGATGCGGCTCTGTTTGAGGTCAAGCGTGAGCGGCTCAGCTTCCTGGGTGGGACGGAACAGCCCAAGCCCCCCTTGGCCCTGCAAGCGTCCCTTTTTGCCGACTCGGGCCTGCAGCGACTGCACTTCAAGGCGATTGAAATCAAACACCACAGAGGTGTTGAGATCACTGATCTCCTGGCTCTCAATCGCGAAACCACCCTTCTCCACCACCAGGAAGCCATTGGCCTCGGGCGCTTGAAGGGTGCCACTCAAGATCAACCGCAATCGGGCGTCCCCCGCGCTCCAAGCCACACGGTCATCCGTAAATCCCGTGAGAAAGCGCAGGCCATCCCCTTGGGTGACCACCCGCACATCCAGGGCACCGGACGGATCCAGAGGCACCTGACCCGTGAGCACAATCGGCTGCTCGGCAGCCTCATCCTTCAAGGCCAGATCCAACTGCAAGCCTTTCCCCGACAGGGTGATCTGTCCCTTCTCAAGGCTGAGACGATGGGAGCCGACACTGGCGTCCTCAAGCACCAGTTCAGTGGTCAATTCAGGGCCACTGGGCTGGCCAAGCCGATAGGTGCCTGACAGCCCAAGCCCGCCCTGCAGCGCAGGCGGAACCGGCACCACGAGTGCCAACAGCGTGAAAGGCAGATGCTTGAGGGAAAACTCACCCTGACCATCACGTAACGGGCCGCTGAGCGTGGCCACAAACGGTTCGATCTGCAACGCGTGGTCAACGTCTTCGCCTTCGACCCACAGGTGTCCGCGCGCCTTGAGGTCAATATTGAGATCGGCAAGGGAAGGACCGCTGACCTTGATCTGCGCATCCATCTGACCGCGCAAATCTTCAGGGTGGAAAGCAGCACGAGCGTGATCGTGGTCATCCCTTGCAGCGAGCTCAGCCTGGAGTTGGCGCAGCGCCTTCAGTTGGCCATCGATCGCCCCTCCAAAGGTGTCCACCAGCAGCGTTCCGAGATCGGCTGCATGGCCATTCGCATCCGGGCTATCGCGGTTGAGTTCGGAGAGGCTCATCAGCCCGCGAGTCAACCAACGTGCACTGAGCCCCTGGGCATCCAGATCGGCCTCGAGGCCACCGCCTACAAGACCCTTCGCCTCAAGCAACACCTGACCCGTTTCCGGTGGAAGCAATTCCCCAGTCAGCTGGTAACCGCGATTGCGGTACGTGCCCTCCAAACGGGCTTGGCGCAACTGAAGGCCCAGCAAACCGGGTTGATCCAGGGTGATGGCCCCCGCCATCTCCAGGGGCTGCAGCCCAAGAGTGCCCTCTCCGGAGAGACGTCCGTAGAGACCTTCAAAGCGCCCTTTCGGGGGCAGCGCCAATTCCAAGCCATCCAAAGGCAGCCCCTGGGCGCGCCAGCGGTACGACGCCGGGGAACCCGCCAGTGTCAATTCGCCGCGCTGGCGCCGGAGGGTGACAGCCGTAGGAAGCCAATTGCGTCCAAGGCTGGCCTGCAACGAACCACCGATCGGCCCGTTTCCAGACGCCATGCCCAGTTGACCGCCACCGCCGGCGAGCCCCTCAAACCGACCACTCCAGGTCTCCAGCAACCGCAAGGTGCCGGCACGGGGGTTCGACAACTGCAAATCCAGATTTGGTTGCAGGGCATCCAGTGGCCCCGTCAGGGCACCTGAAGCGGAGAGGCGACCACCCATGGTGGTGCCCACAATCGGACCAAGTCGCGCCAAGGGGAAAGCCCGCAGATCCAAAGCGGCGTCCAGATCACCGGTTTGCGCGCGACCGTCATTCCAGCGCAAAGGCAAGGACGCCTTGGCCTCCAGCTCTGCACTGCGAAAGCGCCGGAGCCGGGCGATTCCCTCCGCGGCACTCCAATCGGCCTTCAATGACCAGTCCTGGAGTAACGGGTTGGCCTGTTGTAACAGCACGAGGGTGACGTCTGGGCTGCGGGGCGCGCCCCGCAGCTGGAGGCTGCCTCGCACCGGTGTGCGCGCTCCGAGCAGGTCCGGCACCAGGGGCAGGCCGCTCCAGGCAGGGCCTGCTAGCTCGAGTCGCTCGGTATTGACCGCGAGCTCTGGATACACCGCTCCCTTTGCCTGGATCGACAAACCAGGAGCCTTGAGATCCAGTTGATCGAGTTGGGCACGCACCGCCTGCGGGTCCCGCCAATCACCAGTGAGCAGCAACCGGAGTTGGACAGGAGCCTCAACGGGCACGCCATCCGGCAAACGCCAACGGCCATCCACTGCAAGGCGCGGTTCGCGCCAGGGCCCTTGGAGAGAAGCCCGAAGCTCTCGCTCTTTGCCAGGTTCGTGCAGTTTGAAGCGCAGATCAAACCTGCGGTTGAGCGCAACATCTCCAGCGAGGGTGGCCCGATAGGAGCCATAACTCCAGGCACTGGGCACGATCTGCAGACGATCGCTTTTGCAACTCATCTGCAACTGAGGGCTACGCAGGGAACCCTGCGCTCCGTCCGTTTGGAGCGAGAAATTGACCAGGGAAAGGCCACCGCCACAGCTGATCTGACCCGACCTCCAGCCCAACCGCAGATCGCCGCCGAGCTGACCGTCGAGAGACACCGCATTGGCTGTCGGAATCAGCCCCTGAAACGATCGCAACCGCAGCTTCTCGATCTTCGCCTGGACATCCACCTCGGGCTTGCGCCAGCCCCCTTTCAGACGCAATCCGAGCCGGCCCTGCTCTGGGAACACAACTTGAAAGGCCCCATCGCCCCAGGACTGATCGAGCTGAACTGCCCCCTGACCGGCCACACTGAATTGGAGATCAGCTGGTTCAATCCGAACCTGGGCAGGATCGATCAACTGAATCGTCAGATCCAACTTCGGAGGGGGCTCATCGCCACTACTCCCTGGGACCCAATACGCCCCCTGTGCATTACGACGCAGGTTCAGCCGCGCCCCTTGAAGTCGCACAACAGCGACCGGCTTCCAACGCTGCAGGCTGGCGAGGGGATCAAAGGCAATCCCGACGGACTGCACGGATGCAGTGGAGGCATCACTGGGGCCAGAGTCCACTGTGGTCGGACCCAGCGCAATGCCCCAAAAGCGCAGTCCCCGGAACTCACCGATCCGCAGGGGATGGCCCAGTGGCTTGGAGAGCTGCTGTTCAAGCTGCGGACGCATCTGATCCAGCAGCGACGCAGCCAGACGATCAAGCGCGAACCAGGCCCCACCACCAACAAGGGCAACTGCAATGCCACCTCCCAAAAGCCGCCGTGGGAGGGTCTTTGGTGATGACCCACTGCCCATCGGCCGCGTCAGTCCTGGCTGAGGTCAGCGCAATATAAGGAGCACTTCCGCGAATCACCAACCCATGAATCTGCCCCAGCTCGTTCAAAGTTCCGCAGGATGGCTGGCATGGAGCGGACTTGGCTTCGCCGTTCTCACGGTCATCGCCTTCGCCGCACGCTGGGGGCTGCGCTTCCGCTTGGTGGGCGTAACCAGCTTCACCCTGCTGCTGGCGGTGAGCAGCTGGGCCTTCACCGTCAGCTACACACCGCCCGTCGTGATTGAGGGAGCTGTCCGCGCTCCGGTGGTGTTTGACAACGGCAATGACCTGGTGATCGCCCAGGCACCAGCTGGGATGGACGACGCAGCGATCACCCCGACCTTGGAGCAACTGGCAGGCAACCTGCGCTCCGGCGGCCGTAGCAGCCAGGTGGTCACGATCCGTCTCCGTCAGCTGCGCTCGGCCGGCGAAGGGGTCAGCGAACCCGTCATTTTGGGCCAGACAGAGGTCAACAACGCGAGCGTTCCAACCGGCCTGGAGGGATGAGCAGCGCTGCGCCGCTGCGGGATTTACCCCAGAGTTTCCGGGATGAACAGCAGGCCCTTGAGGCCGCTGGAATCGCCACTTGGGGCGCATTGTTGACCCTGAGTGACCACCAGCTGAGCCAGCTGTCGCGCAGCGGACGGGCCAGTGCGCGCAATTTCAAACGTTTACGAGGCATGGCGGCTCTTGTCTGCCACCTGGAGCTCGCGCCGTCGGACGCAGCCCTGTTGATGCATGCCGGGATTGCCACCGTTTCGGCCCTCGCAGCCTCGTCGCCCCAGGACGTTGTCACCCGCACAGGACGGCTGGAACGGCAACTGCGCAGCGGCAGACCAGCTGTTGTCGACCTCGCTGTGGCCAGGCGCTGGATCCTTGCCGCCCAGGCATGGCAACCGAGGAACTGACCCTTCGCTGCTGCCATCACCTCGATCGCCGACCTCAAATGACATGAGATGAACCTGGAGGGAGCATGCGAAATCTGATCTTGTTGCTGCCGATGGTCGGCCTGATCGCAGCGTCGACATCGGTTCGGGCCCAGTCGTCCTCGTCTCTTTTGGAGGGGGTCAAAAACAACCCTGGTCAAGCCAGGGCGATGTGCAGAACATTCCGCCAGCTGAACGCAGAAGGGCAATCAGCCCTGTCTGAAGCGTCCATTCGCACCCTGGCGAGGCAGCGAGGACTGAGTCAAAAAGACTCCGAAATTCTGGCCACCTACGTGATTGGCCTTCATTGCACGGATGTCAGCTGATCCGCTCAACGGAGATTCAGCCCCTTCGAGCAACGATCACCGTGATCTCAGCCTGATCCTCCCGGACGGCGTCGAGCTGAAATCCCGCATCTGGACGCCAAAGCAGCAGAGCGGCCCCTGGCCTGCATTACTGATGCGTCAGCCCTACGGGCGCGCCATCGCCTCCACCGTCACCTATGCCCACCCCCGCTGGTGGGCTGAACAGGGGTTTGTGGTGGTGGTGCAGGACGTGCGCGGTCAGGGGGGGTCCGGCGGCCAGTTCAACGGATTCAGTCAGGAAGCCGCCGACACCGATGCCACCTTGAACTGGGTTCGCGGCCTGCCGGAATGCAACGGCCGCATTGGTGTTTACGGCTTCTCGTATCAGGGCTTCACGCAGTTGCTTGCCCAAACGGGCAGCACGCTCCCCGATTGTCTTGCTCCCGCGATGACGGGTCTGGATGAACGTGACCACTGGAGCTGCGAAGGCGGAGCCCACTGGTGGCACCTCGGGTTGGGATGGGGCTTGCAGCTGGCGGCATTGCAAAGCCAACGCAAAGGTGACGAGCAGGCCTGGGAGGACATCCGCCGCTGCCTGGAGGACAACCGCTACTACCGCGACGGCCTGGCGCTTCTTCGCAGATATGACCCTGGCGGCATGGCCTGTCGATGGCTGGGGCAATCCCCAGCCGAGACCAACGCCTGGATCAGGCATCAACCACCGGACGCGTTGATGCAGCAACCGATGCTGCTGATCGGTGGCTGGTGGGATCCCCACCTGCGTGGCGTGCTGGATCTGCACCAGCGCAGCCTGGCTGCAGGTGGGGATCCTGAACTGCACATCGGCCCCGCCACCCATCTGCAGTGGTGGCCGGAAGCCCAGCAGCTGCACCTGGACTTTTTTCGGCGCCATCTCTGCGATGCGCCTCTCAACGCCGAGCAGGCATCAGAGCAACCCGATTCCAGAACCATGCGTGTCTGGGACCAATGCACCCATCGCTGGAATGCCATCGGGGTGGGGGATGCCAGCGGCGGAAGCTGGCGCCTCAGCGGCAGCTCACTGGCATGCCACGACATGAGCAACGGTCGCCTGATCGCGACCACATCGGAAGGAGCGTCTGCTGCACAGGCTGATACTGACGCCGTGGTGATCGTTCATGACCCCTGGAGAGCCACGCCCGCCATCGGTGGCCATCTCAGCCCCCATCCCGGCCCTTGTGATCGAGCATCTGTTGACGCGCGGACTGATGTGGCGACCTTCACCTCAGCCCCCCTGAAGCAACCCCTGCAAGTGCGAGGACGCCCTGTTCTCTCCCTACCGGCCTCTGCTGATCAACCCGGTTTCGACCTCTGCGTTGCTCTGGCTGTCTGTCCCGCAGGAAGCGCAGAAAGCCGCCAAATCAGCACCGGTGTGGCGCGTGTCATCGGCGAGCAGGCCTTGGCCGAGACGACCTATGCCATCGAGCTTCAAGGGCTAGAAGCCTGTCTTCAGCCCGGGGACCGGCTGCGGCTTTCGATTGCAGGAGCCTGCTGGCCCGCCATTGCCGTGAATCCTGGCACGGGTTCAGCCACCTGCGGCCCACCGAGTCTGGATTGCCGCGTGATCAGCATCAATCTGTGGCTTTCAGCAGCCGAATTAACGATTGTTCCCCTGATCGATCAGCCGGAACGCTGAACCTCCGGCAAACTGACGCCAACTCTGCGTCGCCTTCACGCTGTGAACACCACTGCCTGCGTTCTTGCCCTCGCGCTCTGCGGTCCGATCGCCTCCGTGATGCCGTCGGCAAAAAGCCAGGCCACAAACCTCGAGCAGGTGGACGCAAGACCAATGACCGTGGCGCAGGCCGCCGTTGCTCCGAGCACCACGCTCACAGCAGCTCAGGCCACCAAAGCAGCCCAACAACTCCTTGATGCCCTACAAGCCAAGGATGCAGCTGGTCTTTATGCCGGTCTCTCGGCCCCCTTGCGCAGCACCAGCAGCGAAGCAGCAGTTCAAGACCGCTTAAACCGTGGGCCGAAGCTGAACGGATATCGGATCAACAGCATCTCCCGCGGGATCGACGACACCACCGTGGAAGCTGTCGCCCTGCTCAATGGCGGCAAACAAGAGGCCCCGCTGCTGCTGGTGCTCGATGACACAGGCAAGTTGGTGGCGTGGAAATGGATTGGCAAGACCCTGCCGATCGAGCAGAGCGCGATCAATTTCGTGAAAGATCTCGATGCCGAACGCTGGGTGGCGGCTCGGTATTACCTCGACCTCGACTTTCAGAAGGAGATTGGTCCCCAGGACCTCAAGCGCAAGTGGAGCAAACTCGCCCGCACCCTTGGTGGGGTGAAGGAGATCAAAAGCGCACTGGTGGCAAGCCAGGGAGGCGATCAGCAACTCGTGCTGGTGACCATCCAATTCGGCAAGGTGACCGACAACCTGTTCGTGATCTTCAACCGCGATGGACGGATCATCAACGTGGATTTCTCCGCCGATCTGGTCTGATCGCCTAATTGGTCGAGATGGACAGCGGGAAGCTGGGTTTTTCCGCTTAAGCTCCCGCCCAATACTGCCGTTGGGTCATGGTTGCTGCAGTCCTCGACTGGATGATTGAGGATGGTCGGCGTCTGGCCGAATGTCGCCACGACCATCCTTTTGCGATTCTTGGACCCCAGCCCTCTGACACGGGCTGGACCGTCCGAGCTTGGATGCCAGAGGCCGACCGGGTCGACCTCGTTGTCAATGGGGAGGTGATCGGCACCCAGACGCCGAATCACCCCTGGGTGTTTGAGGCTCAGCTCACCCAAGACCCGGGTCAGAGTTACCGCCTTCAGGTCAGCCGTGGGGGCATCCACCACGAGCAAAACGATCCCTGGGCCTTCCGGGATGAATGGATGGGCGAAATGGATCGCCATCTCTTCTCCCAGGGCAACCATCACCACATCTGGCGCAAGATGGGCGCCCATCTCACCACCATTGCCGGTGTTGAGGGTGTGATGTTCTGCCTTTGGGCTCCCCACGCTCGCAGCGTCAGTGTGATCGGGGATCTCAACTCCTGGGATGGCCGCCATCACCCCATGCAGCAACGCACGGGCGGCATCTGGGAACTGTTCATTCCTGGGATCCAGGAAGGAGCGCTTTACAAATACGAAATCCGCACCCAAGAGGGGCACTGCTACCAGAAAGCCGACCCCTACGGTTTCCGCCACGAAGTGCGTCCCGACACCAGTTCCTTGGTGTCCAGACTCGACACCTTCCAGTGGAGCGATCGCTCCTGGATGACAGCGCGCGACAGCCGCAACGCGCTCGATCAGCCCATCTCCGTCTACGAGATGCATCTGGGCAGCTGGATCCATGCCGCAGCGGATCAACCGTTCATCGAAGCCGATGGCACCCCCCGTGCTCCTGTTCCGGCCGCCGATCTCAAACCCGGGGCCCGACTCCTCACCTACTCCGAGCTGGCTGATCGGGTGATCCCCTACGTGAAAGCCCGCGGATTCACGCATATCGAACTGATGCCGATCACGGAACATCCGTTCGATGGGTCGTGGGGCTATCAAGTGACGGGCTGGTACGCCCCCACCAGCCGTTTCGGCAGCCCGGATGAATTCCGCGCTTTTGTGGATCGATGCCATGCCGAAGGAATCGGCGTGATCATCGACTGGGTTCCAGGCCACTTCCCGAAGGACAGCCATGGCCTGGCCTTCTTCGATGGCACCCACCTCTACGAACATGCCGACCCCCGCATCGGCGAGCACAAGGAGTGGGGAACGCTGATCTTCAACTACAGCCGCAACGAAGTGCGCAACTTCCTTGTGGCAAACCTCATCTTCTGGTTCGAACAGTTCCACATCGACGGAATCCGAGTGGATGCGGTGGCATCAATGCTGTACCGCGATTACCTGCGTCCCGACGGTGAATGGCTTCCGAATGAACACGGCGGCCGGGAAAACACCGAAGCGGTTCGCTTCCTCCAACAGGCCAACCACGTGCTGTTCCAGCACTACCCCGGTGCACTCTCGATCGCGGAGGAATCCACCACCTGGCCGATGGTGACCCAGCCCACCGACATCGGAGGACTCGGGTTCAACCTCAAATGGAACATGGGCTGGATGCACGACATGCTCGATTACTTCGAGCTGGATCCCTGGTTCCGCCAGTTCCACCAAAACAACATCACCTTTTCGATCTGGTACACCTACACCGAGAACTTCATGCTGGCCTTGAGCCACGATGAAGTGGTGCACGGCAAGAGCCATCTGCTGCACAAGATGCCGGGAGACGATTGGCAGAAATACGCCAACACCCGGGCTCTACTCGCCTACATGTGGACCCATCCCGGCAAGAAGACGATCTTTATGGGGATGGAATTCGGTCAACGGGCCGAATGGAATGTGTGGGGAGATCTGCAATGGGACCTCCTCCAATACGACCCTCACCAAGGGGTCCAGCGCCTGGTGGACGACCTCAACGTCCTCTACAAAGCAGAACCAGCCCTCTGGCGCGATGACTTTGATCAGTACGGTTTCCAGTGGATCGACTGCAATGACAACCGCCACTCGGTGATCAGCTTCATGCGCCGTGAGAGCACCAGTGGCACCTGGCTCGTGGTGGTGGCCAACTTCACCCCCCAAAGCCACTCCCATTACCGCGTTGGCGTCCCCCTGGCTGGTTTCTATGCGGAGTTGTTCAACACCGATGCCGCCCGTTATGGCGGCAGCAACCTGGGCAACATGGGCGGCAAGCACTCCGAGGAGTGGGGGATCCATGGCTATGACAACTCGCTTGATCTCTGCCTGCCTCCCCTGAGCGTGATGGTGTTCAAACACGACCCCAAGCGCAGCCTCGAGGCCAAGGGAGCAGAGAGCAGCGGTTGAGACCAAGGCTTGTGAAGAAGCCGTTGCCTTCAGGGGGAGATCGGTCTAAGCGCCTGGTTCTCTCAGTTAGGTTGCCGACTTGATCTCCACTTCCTGATGAGCGACTCCCTGCCCCTGCTGCTGCGTGCTGCCCGCGGAGAGGCTGTCGAGCGTCCCCCGGTGTGGATGATGCGCCAGGCCGGCCGGTACATGAAGATCTACCGGGACCTGCGCGACAAGTACCCCAGCTTCCGCGAGCGCTCGGAGAACCCTGATCTCTCCTATGAGATCTCGATGCAGCCTTTCAACGCCTTCAAGCCCGATGGCGTGATCCTGTTCTCCGACATCCTCACTCCCCTCCCCGGCATGGGGATCGATTTCGACATCATCGAGAGCAAGGGTCCCCAGATTGGTGATCCGATCCGCAGCATGGCCCAGGTGGATGCTCTGCGTCCTCTGAACCCCGCCGAATCCATGCCCTTCGTGGGTGAAGTGCTGGGTCGTCTGCGCCAGAGCGTCGGCAATGAGGCTGCCGTTCTGGGCTTCGTGGGTGCTCCCTGGACCCTGGCCGCCTACGTCGTTGAAGGCAAGAGCAGCAAGAACTACGCGGTGATCAAGGCCATGGCCTTCCGCGAACCAGACATCCTGCACAAGCTGCTCGATCACTTCGCCGAGTCGATCGCCAACTACCTGCGTTACCAGATTGATTCCGGTGCCCAGGTGGTGCAGATGTTCGACTCCTGGGCCGGCCAGCTCAGCCCTGCGGACTACGACACCTTCGCAGCGCCTTATCAGAAGAAGGTGGTGGATCTGGTCAAGCAGACCCATCCCGACACTCCTTTCATCCTCTACATCTCCGGCAGTGCCGGGGTGATCGAGCGCATGGCCACGACCGGGGTCGACATCGTCTCCCTCGACTGGACCGTGGACATGGCTGAGGCTCTGGCTCGCTTGCCCGAGCACATCGGTGTTCAGGGCAATGTGGATCCCGGCCTTCTGTTCGGTTCCCCCGAAGCGATCGAAGCCCGCATCGATGATTGTGTGCGCAAGGCCCGCGGCCGCAAGCACATCCTCAACCTGGGCCACGGCATCCTGCCCGGCACCCCGGAGGAGAATGGTGCAGCCTTCTTCCGCTCTGGCAAGAGCGTGATGGATCGCCTCGGCGCCCTCGCCTGAGCTCCAATCTCACCGGCCTAACCCTTGACCAACTCACCCGCTCGGATCCTGATCACCGGTGCCAGCGGCTGCGTTGGTCAATACACCGCATCCTGGTTGCTGAAGAATTCCGATGCAGAGCTCCTGCTCTGGCTAAGGGATCCCAGCAAACTCACGGCCATCGCTGCAGATCATCCGCGCGTGCATCTCTTGGTGGGCGATCTACGCGAAAGCAATCGTTTTGCCTCCGAACTGGCCACGGTGAATCGGGTCATCCACACCGCCACCGCCTGGGGGGACCCTGAACGGGCGCAACAGGTGAATGTGGTGGCCGTGAAGCAAATGCTCAACTTGCTCGACCCCAACAAGCTGCAGCAAGTGGTGTATTTCTCCACCGCAAGCATTCTCGATCGGCATCTCCAACCGCTGCCGGAAGCCCTGGCCTACGGCACGGAATACATCCAAACCAAGGCGCAATGCCTTCAGGAACTGGAACGCCACCCGCTAGCCGAGCGGATTGTGGCTGTGTTCCCCACCCTGGTGTTCGGCGGACGCGTCGATGGCACCAGCAGCTTCCCCACCAGCTACCTCACCGAAGGACTGGCCGAAGCGAGCAAATGGCTCTGGCTGGCCCGCTTCCTGCGGGCTGATGCCAGCTTCCACTTCATTCATGCCGCAGATATTGCAGCGATCTGCGGTGCCCTGGCGACCCGCCCCCACGTGCTGAACCGCACGCCGGGTCAGGGGGCGATTCGCCGCATCGTGATGGGCCAGAAAGCGATCAGCGTGAATGAAGCCGTGGCCACCCTTTGCCGTTGGCGCGGTGTGGCGCGCACGCCCGGAATTCCGCTTTGGGCCTGGCTGATCGAAGGGCTGATCCGGATTTTGCCCATTGAAGTGAATGCCTGGGATCGTTTCAGCATCCGCCAGCGGCATTTCATCCACGATCCTGTGACCCAGCCCGAGGCGTTCGGACTGACCAGCCATGGCCCCAACCTTGAAGCCGTGCTTCAAGACTCCGGGCTTCCCCGCCGTGGCAAGGCCTAATTGGCGTTAAACTCTATTCAGTGTCAATGACGTGATGATTAATCGTCTGCGCTCCCTTGTTTCTGCCTGCATCGCCCTTGTTCTGGTGATCGGCTTGGGCGTGGCTTCCGCCAACGCCGCCACCGTTGAAGTGAAGCTTGGCTCCGATTCCGGCATGCTGGCGTTCGAGCCCAGCACCGTGAACATCAAAGCTGGCGACACCGTCAAGTTCGTCAACAACAAGATGGCTCCTCACAACGCCGTCTTCGATGGCCACGATGAGCTCAGCCACTCCGACCTGGCTTTCGCCCCCGGCGAATCCTGGGAAGAGACCTTCTCCACCGCTGGCACCTATGACTTCTACTGCGAGCCCCATCGTGGTGCTGGCATGGTCGGCAAGGTGATCGTTGAGTGATCCACTGATCTTTCATCCACAATCAACTTTTCACCAGGTGATCTTTTGATTACCTGGTTTTTTTGTGTCTGAAAAGCCATCCATTTCAGAACCACGATCAGCCCCTTCACATCGGATTCAGTCTGGATAGGGTGTGGCCCACAAGGCCAAGCCAAGCAGCCATGCCGCGACCGGAACGGATCTTTCCTTTGGTACTCGTGCTGGTCATCGGTCTGATCGGCGCGCTACCAGCCACTGCATCACTGGCTAACCCTGATTCAGGGAATGGCAGTCAGATCTTTTCCACCAACTGCGCGGCTTGCCACATGGGCGGTGGCAACGTGATCCGGGCAAGCCGCACCTTGAGCGAAGCCGATCTTCAGGCCCATCTCGATTCCTACAGCCAAGATCACCTCGAAGCCATCGAACATCAGATCGAAGCCGGGAAAAATGCCATGCCCCCTTATCAGGGCAAGCTCAGCGATGACGACATTGCTGATGTCGCGGCCTATGTGGAAGAGCAGGCCGAGCGGGGTTGGCAGCGATGAGCCGGCAAGGCTTCAAGGATTTCGTCCATGCTTTAGAACACAGTTCCTCCCTCAGACGCCAACTTCACCAGCTTCCCTCGATCGACGCTGTGGTGGGTTTAGCCAGAGACAACGGTTTTGCCGTGAGCGAATCCGATTTTCAGGATGACGCCCGCTGCGACCAGGTCGAGCGCTGGTTTGCCAACAGCTGGATTTCCTGAGCTTCCCTCGCCGTCAACCAGAGCTTTGGTCTGCTGACGGTCGCTGGCCAGCACAGGCCAAGCATCCGCCATTGATGCGATACGGAGCCAGGTGGTTCCTGAGGCAGCGCGTTCCGCGAAAAAACAACACCTGCCCTTGTTCACGCGCATGGGCATCGGTGAGTGGCAGTTTCAACCAACTATCAGGAACCTTTCCCTTCAGATCAGCACGGCGTTGCTCCGCATCCCGCCGCCGCTGCCGTTCCTCACGGTCGTTCTTGGCACAGACCGCTTCCACCTGCAGTTCCTTAGAGCAGTCCAAACAGGCTGTGATCACTGGCTTCTTCCTGGCTGTGTTGTGAGAGAGCTTGTCGCCAGGCACCTCCCGATCCCGTCCACAGGTGCAGCGACACCACCAGAAAGCATTGCCGCTTTTGGTTCTCCGATCCGACAGCCGCACCACCGTCAGCTGGCCGTAGACCTCGCCGACACGATTGCGGGGTTTCGATGGCATTGGACTGTTCGAGTCGCTACCACTATGAACGCAGTTCCAAGTGCTGAACAATGCAAGGAGATCAGCAACGCAGGGACGAAGCCAAAGCAAGGGTGAAACGACGCCGTGGCCTTCAGAAACAAGTGCAGGCCTATGTGATCGTGAACCTCACCTTGGTGGTGATCTGGCTGCTGGATGGCAGGGGTGACTTCTGGCCGATCTGGCCCATTGGCGGCTGGGGCATGACGCTGCTGATCCAGGCCTGGAGCATCAATCATCCGGAACAACCGATTAGCGACCAAGAGATCGACGCAGAACTGCAGCGGCGCAATTGACCCCGTCACCATCAGCAAAGTGTTGGGCGGCAACGCAGACTTGTACTTTCGCCGCCTTCCCCCATGGCTGTGGTGACCCTGCTGAGTGACTTTGTGGATGGCACCTGCATGGCGCTAAGCGAAGACACCGATGCCAAGGATCTCAACGCCTATATGACCCAGTCGCCTGGCCAACTCTGGGCAGGTGTGCAACAGCGCCGTCGGGCTCGGGGGCTGACGCGGGAACGCCGTGGTCCAGGCACCCTCTACTACGCCACCAACGACGCAGCCCATGCCTTGGTGACGGCCTACCTGCAGAGCGAAACGGGGTCGGAGCAAGAGCGACAGTGCTTGGAAGCCCTGCGGACTGCAGGTGTGGAAATTGCACCCCACGTGGGGGAAGCAGCTGAACGAGAAGCACTGCTCAAGGGCCAGCACAGACATCTCACCCGGCAAGCGCAGGCCAAGGGCTTCGGCTGAGGGCCCCATGCTGGATCATGGAGCGATGAGCGACGACACATCCCAGACGCATCCCCTCTACGCCACCGACCGCGAAGTGGTGGATTCTCTGCTGGGCCATCAAGGGGAGCCAGGTCCTGACCAGCTGAGCCATGCCGCGCGCTTGCTGATGCGCTACGACGGCTTCCCAGGGTCCCCTGACATCCAAACCGACCTGGAGCGGGCCATCAAAGGCTGGGGACTGGAGCGAGAATCACTCAACGCCAAATGCCGAGAGATCTGGGCTTCCGGCTGGCGGCCGGGGCAAGATGCGGGCGACTCCGTTGGCTCAGGGGCCGACGTGGAAGACGCGGGCAGCTAATCAGCACCTGCAGGCTTCCAGCAGAGCATCAACCGTTGCAGAGGACTGCAACGCCGTTAAAGAGAACCATCAAGGAGCAAGGGCCAGCTCCATGGATGCCGAACAGCATCACCCCAAGCGGAGGCCAGGCCTGAGCTCAGAAGGCGATGGAGTCGACCTCCCGCTTGTTCTTCAGAACCTGAGCATTGATTTGCAGCAAAACATTGTCGGCTTCTTCAATAAATTTCTCGCGACACCATTCATCAGAAATCCGTCCAGCCGCTTCCATCAGAGTGACGTATTGCTCCTCGAGTGTCATAACACTAATTGCTTTTGAAGAGAATGCCACAATCAAAAGATTGTGCAGTAGTTTGTGACACCAAACCCAGACCGAACATGTTCACTGGAGACACCAACCACCTGGACTAACGCCGCCAGGGTCCGATGTTCTGCATGTGACATCAAGCCTTGATGGCGTTTCGACGCAGCATCCGCCTGACAACAGGTTGACCAACGCCCAGCGCTAGCGCGAGAGATTCTCAGTAATTGCGACCTTGGAATAGCTCTTGGCATTGACGGCCCAGCAGCCCATCGACCTTCTCAACAAAAAAGGCCAGGAACCACCCCGACCCCAATTTCACCGAAGCGTCTACCCATGAGCAAAGCAGACGTTGGAATGATGTTCAGAGTAGGACGATTGAATGGTCATCAATCACACCAAACAAGTCTGGCGTGTGCACATCAACACAAGCGCGTCGCCGCTGCTGACATCACTTCACTGATAGGGCTACGACCAACTTAACGGCCTTGATCACATGACTCATTTTGTCGCTCGCAATGGGGATGTTTTCGAATCCAATCGAGACCCCAGCAGTTTTGATACGCACTGCTACCAGAAGGAAGGCTTTGGCAGGATCTGCTTACTGCTCAACGACCAAACTGAGATCGACTTTCTGAGCAAGCTTGGAGAAGACCTCCATCTGAAATTCGTGGATACTCATCCCAAATCCTGAACCGCCCAGCGACTGCTGGCTGAGCGGGTGATGGCGTTGATTGGGTGATCCCTTCGATCCCCTACAGCGACTGGCGGGTTGCGTTCAAGACCGCAAGGTACAGAGTTTCATCCACCTCCCGGATGTCGTACTCCGTGGGCATCGCCTGGTGATGGTGTTCATGCACCACCATCCAGCACATGCGCTCGAGATCGGAGGGAGAAGGACCGTAAAGCTCGATCACCCGGTCCACAAGGGACTGCACCAGTGCTGCATCCACTGAGGTTTGGTCCGTCATGCCAAGGGATTCGGTCGGCTGACCCTACCGATTCGGGACGGTTACCCGCAGGCTGGTGTACAGACCGAACGAGGGGGGATCGGTTCTCCCCTTCGCGGACCAGACCAATCCGCATACGGTTTGCTCAACCGAGCGAAGACAACCATGCAACCAACAGCAGAGCTGTTTACTGAAAAAGCCTGGGGCGCCATCGTGGCCGCCCAGCAGCTGGCCCAAAGCCATCGGCATCAACAACTGGAAAGCGAGCACCTGTTCCTCGCCCTGTTGGAGCAAAACGGTCTTGCCGGTCGCATTCTCGAGAAAGCCGGTGTTTCGCCACCCGAGCTCCAATCCGTTGTGGAGCAGCACCTGCACCAACAACCCGCACTTCAGAACCGCCCTGAGTCGGTATATCTCGGAAAGGGTCTGAGTGATCTGCTCGACCGCGCTGATGCTCTCAAGCAGGGCTATGGCGACAGCTTCATTGCCATTGAGCACCTGGTGCTCGCCCTGGCCGACGATTCCCGCTGCGGGAAGCGCCTGCTCAATCAGGTCGGCGCTGATGCAACATCCCTGAAAACCGCCATTGATGCCGTGCGCGGCAGCCAGACCGTGACTGACCAAAACCCTGAGGGCACCTACGAATCCTTGGAGAAATACGGGCGGGATCTGACCGCCGCCGCCCGCGACGGCAAACTCGACCCGGTGATCGGCCGCGACGAGGAAATCCGGCGCACGATTCAGATCCTCAGCCGCCGCACCAAAAACAATCCGGTGCTGATCGGCGAACCCGGCGTTGGTAAAACCGCAATCGTGGAAGGCCTGGCGCAGAGGATCGTCAATGGCGACGTCCCCCAGGCGTTGCAGAACCGACAGCTCATCGCCCTCGACATGGGCGCACTGATCGCCGGTGCCAAATATCGGGGCGAATTCGAAGAACGGCTCAAGGCCGTACTGAAGGAGGTGACCTCCTCTGAGGGGCGCATTGTGCTGTTCATCGACGAGATCCACACCGTGGTGGGCGCTGGTGCCACCGGTGGAGCCATGGATGCCAGCAACCTGCTCAAACCCATGCTGGCCAGGGGGGAACTGCGCTGCATCGGTGCCACCACCCTGGATGAACACCGCCAGCACATCGAAAAAGACCCTGCGTTGGAGCGTCGCTTCCAACAGGTGCTGGTGGATCAACCCACTGTGGAAGACACCATTTCAATTCTGCGCGGCCTGAAGGAGCGCTACGAAGTGCACCACGGCGTACGCATCGCCGACAGCGCCCTGGTGGCTGCCGCTGTGCTGAGCACGCGCTATATCGCCGATCGCTTCCTGCCCGACAAGGCGATTGACCTAGTGGATGAATCGGCCGCCCGGTTGAAGATGGAGATCACCTCCAAACCGGAGGAGATCGATGAAATCGATCGCAAGATTCTCCAACTGGAGATGGAAAAGCTCTCCCTCGGCCGTGAGTCGGATGCTGCCAGCCAAGAGCGACTCGAGCGGTTGGAGCGTGAAGTCGCGGAGCTCTCCGAGCAGCAGAGCACCCTCAACGCCCAATGGCAGCAGGAAAAAGGCGCCATCGACGACCTCTCCAATCTCAAGGAAGAGATCGAACGGGTGCAACTGCAGGTGGAGCAAGCCAAACGCAACTACGACCTCAACAAGGCTGCCGAACTGGAATACGGCACGTTGGCTGGGCTGCAAAAGCAGCTCTCCGATCAGGAGGCAGCTCTGGCTGCAGCCGACGACGGCGGGCAAGACAAATCCCTGTTGCGTGAGGAAGTCACTGAAGACGACATCGCCGAGGTGATCGCCAAGTGGACGGGCATTCCCGTGGCCAAATTGGTGCAATCGGAAATGGAGAAGCTGCTCAGCCTCGAGAGTCAGCTGCATGAGCGCGTGGTAGGTCAGCAGCAGGCCGTCACCGCAGTGGCGGATGCGATCCAGCGCTCCCGCGCCGGCCTCAGTGACCCCAACAGGCCGATCGCCAGCTTTCTGTTCCTCGGCCCCACCGGCGTGGGCAAAACCGAACTCTCCAAAGCCCTAGCGGCGCAGCTGTTCGACAGCGACGACGCCATGGTGCGCATCGACATGTCGGAATACATGGAGAAGCACAGCGTCAGCCGTCTGATCGGTGCGCCTCCGGGCTACGTGGGCTACGAAGCCGGCGGACAGCTCACCGAAGCCATCCGTCGTCGCCCCTACTCCGTCGTCCTCTTCGACGAGGTGGAGAAAGCCCACCCTGATGTGTTCAACGTGATGCTGCAGATCCTCGATGACGGACGCGTCACGGATGGACAAGGGCGCACGGTGGATTTCACCAACGCAGTGCTGATTCTCACCAGCAACATCGGCAGCCAGTCGATCCTCGATCTTGGCGGCGATGACAGCCAGCACAGTGAAATGGAGCGGCGGGTGAATGAGGCTCTACGGGCCCATTTCCGGCCCGAATTCCTCAACCGTCTGGATGACCAGATCATCTTCCACAGCCTGCGGCGCGAGGAGTTGCGCCAGATCGTGAGCCTTCAGGTGGAGCGGTTGCGCCACCGCCTCAGCGATCGCAAGCTCAGCCTCACCATCAGCGAAGGAGCGACCGATTGGCTGGCCAACGCGGGCTACGACCCGGTGTATGGCGCACGGCCGCTGAAGCGAGCGATTCAGCGCGAACTGGAAACACCCATTGCCAAGGCCATCCTTGGCGGTCACTATGGAGAAGGCGCCACCGTTGAAGTGGATGCCATTGCCATCGCAGGTGATACCGGCAGCACCGATGGCGATGCGCACAAGCAACTGGTGCTGCGTTGATCAGGCAGCCAGGGCGTTGAACCAATCCGGCAACGCTTCGAAGCAGGCACCGTTGGCCCGGTTTTCCCGGGCCTCCACTTTCCAGCAACAACTGCGACCCCCGTCCCGCTCCTGCAGAAGGGCATTGGCCCAAGTCCACACCAACTGGGCAGTGGATTCCATGCCCACGTTGTCCATCACACGCAGATCCAGTGCACCCAAGCCATGGAGCCGCTCCCACTCTGGGAGCAACGGGTCGTCGGCATTGACCAAAAAGGTGTGATCGAACTGATCACGCAGCTGCTGCTCCAGTGGACGCAGGCTGGAGAAATCCACCACAAAGCAACAGGGATCCAAGGCCTTGGCTGCAAACCACACCGTGAAGCTGCGGCTGTACCCATGAACAAACCGGCAATGGCCGGGATGCTGCCACTGGCGATGACAGCAGGGATACCCCTCAAACCGCTTGCTGCAGGTGAAAGGAGGTAATCCGTCGACTTGCCTGTGCGAAGCAGGAGTCTGATTTCGGTTCACGTTCGATCAAGCGCAGGACCTTGCGCAAATCCCTTGCCCCCACCATGGCACTTCAGATCAATGCAGTGCCGCACCAGAACCCGGGGCAGGGGGGCGCCAGCTTCACGCTCCTTCAGTTCGCCAGCATCCAACCCCATACCTTCTGCCATCGCTTCTGATGACCGCTGCAGCAGACGGGCTAGGGACGCAAGCCCATGACCAACAAGTTCCGGTTCACCCGATCGCAGCATTGTCTCCAGTGGTGCTTTGGCTTGATCAAGGATTGAGAGAGTCTGCACAGCAACCTTGCGGACAAGAGCGACGCCCTCGGTCATGCTGCCTCGGTTGTGAATCGGGGTGCCGGCGAAAGGCGAACGCCGGTGGTTGAGATCGGCGGTGAGTTCAGCCACCGCTCTCCTTGAAATTCTGACGAGAGACCAAAATCTGCGTCCCCCAATCGAGGGAGGGAATGCAACCGGACAATCCCTCAACTGAGGGATGCTAAAGGCAGGGCCGAAAACAAAAGATAGAACATACGCAAAAGAGTCAGAAGCAAAATGAGCCAGCACTATGGGAAACCAGCACAAGCAAGTCGCAGAGGGAAAAGCGCGATATGCATATTTGTAAAGCCAGAGATGAAAAAGAAAATAATCTGCGCACTAGCCTCGAGAGGATACGGAGTCAACTTTCAGGAAGGAATCACA